>NZ_MWQJ01000006.1:0-221898 GCF_002210405.1 Fibrobacter sp. UWB3 | reverse complement strand
AATTGAGTATTTTGTCGTAAAATATTTTTTGACATTGCACTGGAGATGTGTTTATGTTCAATAGGAATCATGTTTGTATGATTGCAGCAATGGCTGCAATATCAATGATGTCGTTCACTGCCTGCAGTGACGAGAATGTTACTTCGCCTTCGGGTGAATCTGGTTTGTCATCGGGTGAATCTGGTGATACCGTGCAAATTAATATTGGAGGTTTTACTTATACTTTCCCGGCCTGTAATGCAGAACGCGAAGGAACTTCCATAAAGAAGTTTATTGGGGATTCAAAGTATGGTTTCGACCGCTACTATAAATGTGAAAAAGGTTCCTGGGACGAAACGAGTGCAGTCGATGTTGAGTGCGCTCAATCCGATGTGAAGATTGGCGATGTTTGCCCAATTAGATATTACGGATATGTCGGTATGGGTGGCCCGATTCGTTTGAGTTGCTATGTCTATACAGAAAATGGCTGGACTAATAAGGGGGGTGTCGATTTTTATGGCGAAGATCAAAAAAGTTTCTGTGAAGAAGTCTTAAATGCGCCTCAGATTGAAACGGGATGTACGGATGGTGAAGAACCAAAAGAAATTGAAAAAAACAATAAGGTTTATTCCTATACCTGTTCTTCTGGTGAATGGCTGTTGTACTATATTAAGCATTCTGCATCTTCAGACTCTATTAGAATGATTGCAGGTGGTGATAGCGTGCAAATCTATATATATGATCGCTATCATACTTTCCCAGTTTGTAATGCGGAGCGCGAAGGAACGGTCGAAAAACTGTTTGTTGGGAATCCGAAGTATGGCTCTGATCAATACTTTAAATGCGAACAAGGTTCCTGGAATGCAAAAAGTGCAATCGATATTGAGTGTAATCAAACCGATGCGAAAATTGGCGATATATGCTCAATTGACTATGTCGGATATCTCTCATTGGGTGGCCCAATTCGTTTGAGTTGCTATGTCTATACCGAAAAGGGGTGGACATATAAGGGATATGACGACTGGTATGATCCTGCATACGCTGGAACTTGTGAAGAAGTCCTGAATGCGCCTAAGATTGAAACGGAATGTACGGATGGTGAAAGTGCTGAAAGAAAGGTCGATGATAAGGTATATCATTATGCCTGTTCTTCGGGTGAATGGCAAATACATGATGTTGAACGCTCTGAAAATAATTTGAAGTGTGATTATGAGACCAAAGGTGCCAAAACGCGTTTTTTGGTGGAAAAATCAGGTGAAGTGCTGAAGGATGTTTGCAGTGAACCGATTCCTGTTATTGGCGATGAAGTTTATGCGGAAGATTGCAATGTTAAGAATGATGGTCGTGTTTTATCGCTGTGGAGCGGAAATTCCAAGTATGGGCATATGTCGTATTATAAGTGTCAAAAAGACTCTTGGGTTGAAGGCGATATTCGCCTTACCTGTGATACCGCGGGCGTGGCTGTGGGTGATACTTGTGTTAAGCAGAATTCGATAAACGTATTCCAGGCCGGCATGAATCCTACGGGTGAGATTGTGTCTTTTGTGTATCAGGGCGATGGAATTTGGACTAAGGTTGAAACGGAAGAAATGGCAAGAATTGATAAGTGAAAACTAAAAGCGCAGACTTGTAGTTTTAGCTCTGGATGGGTGAATCCTTTCCAGGGCTTCTTTGTTTTATAGAAACAAGTTTTTGTTTTATATTTTGAAACTTTTTTTATTTGAATTTTAAAATTGCTTAAATTTGTTCAAAAACGCCATTTTTGTTTTTAAAATAATGTTGCGTTGTTTGACGTAGATTTTTATTTTATAATGAGTAGGGACATGTATGAATTTTTTTCTTACAAAAAAGTTCGAATGTGTCTTTTGTACATGTAATTGAGTATTTTGTCGTAAAATATTTTTTGACATTGCACTGGAGATGTGTTTATGTTTAATGGGAATCATGTTTGTGCGATTGCAGCAATGGCTGCAATCTCAATGATATCGTTCACTGCCTGCAGTGACGAGAACTCAGATATCACCAATGTTCCGGAAGAATCTGAACTTTCAAGCAGCTCGACGCCTTCTGTTGAGGCAGAGTCGTCTTCGAGTGAATTGGTGCTGTCTAGCAGTTCCGCACCTTCGTCGTCATCAGAAGAATCGTCTTCGTCGTCAGAAGAGGATCCTTCTGAGAGTGAATTGACCGAAGCAGATGTAAAATGCGGTGCTATTAAGCCTAATCCTGTTGACGGTGATGAGTGCTCGTATAAAGATGATGACGGCTATTTAAGGAATTTTATGTATGTTCATGATGCTTGGTGGGAATCTAAAGTTGATTCTACATTTGGTATGTGTCCTACAAACGCTATTAATAGTAGATTGTATAAAAAATCGGGTGCGGATTATTATTACTGTGCTTGGGGTAAATGGTTCCGTGCCGTTATGGTTCCTCAACAATTTACAGACCCCCGAAAAGAGGGTTTGAGTGATGAAGAATATGATGTTTTGGATTTGCCCAAAAATGCCTCGGTAGGCGACCGAGCAGAAGGTGCGCTGGAACGTTGCGTTAATGGAGCTTCCCTAATAGTTCGCGAAAGATTTGATTATGGTGTGGTCCGAGTCGAGACACAAGCCTCAGCTTACTGTGTGGCCGAGAATCATTACCGATATCGCTCAAATGGGACCTGGACTTTGGAGACGGATGAAGATTTACAAAATGATAGCAGGTTCCAAGAAATTGAGTGTACTGAAGGAAATCTTGGCGCTGAATATGAACTAGGAGATGGTAAAATTTATAGGTGCGAGAATGTGTCGGTTACCGATTTTTGCAATAAAAACACATGCAAATATAGTTGGAAACCTGGTGCTGTCGTGGTTGATGTTCGTTATAAAAGGTCAACCTTGGCAAGCCCTACGGAAGCTTGCAATGAATCGAATGATGGGGAAAAAGTTACTATTGATGCTGGTCCTATAGTTAGCGGTGATTTACCTTGTTACAAACGACTGCTTGATTACCAATGCAAATATGATTCCGAAAACTCGTCGGGTAAATGGGAAGTAGTGGGTGAAAAAAACGTTAGCTTTTATGACTAAATAAGGAGCCATGGATATGTATAATAAAATTTCTTTTTCTGCGATTGCGGCAATGGCTGCATTGTCAATGGTTTCGCTTACGGCTTGTAGTGACGAGAATACTACTTCGCCTTCGAATGAATCGGTGGTTTCGCCGGGAGAATCTGGTGATACCGTGCAAGTTCACATTGATGGAGGTATTTATTCTTTCCCGGCCTGTAATGCGGAACGCGAAGGGACTGTTCAAAAATTGTTTATTGGAAATCTAAAGTATGGCTCTAATCGAAGCTTTAAATGCGAACAAGGTTCCTGGAATGAAGTTGAAACCGGCAGCATCGATGATGCGTGTGCTAAATCCGACGTGAAAATTGGCGATGTTTGCCCGGTTGAATATCTCGGATATGTCTCTATGGGAGGCCCAATTCGTTTGAGCTGCTATGTCTATACTGAAAATGGTTGGACAAAAAAAGGTGCTGACGATTTTTATGACGAAAATCAAAAAAGTTCTTGTGAAGAAGTCTTGAATGCGCCTAAGATTGAAACGGAATGTACTGATGGAGAACGTGCTGAAAAAACGATCGATGATAAGGTTTACCATTATACCTGTTCTTCGGGTGAATGGCAAATACATGATATTGAACGCCCTGTAATTGCAGACACCGCGGAAGTGAGTGCATGTCCTGCCGAAAGCGAGGGAATGTACGAGACGGTATTAGATACGATTGCCGTGTATTACGATGGGAAGGTAATGGAATGGACTTCCTATTATCACTGCGAATCGGGAAAGTGGGTAAAGACTGATTGCCGTGACCCACTCGACGCGTGTACTGCGGACAATGAAGGCGAAATGAAGAATGTCGTATGCTCGCAGCAACCGGGTAATCCTAAGGCCGCAAAGACAGAATGGGATTTTGTATGTAAGGACAAGAAATGGGAAAAATTGTCTGCTGAGGAATCTAAGGTGGCTCAGATTAATGCGCATTGCACCAAGGACGATACGAAAATAGGAGATATTTGCAGTATCGTTTCTGGCGGAAATGTGGCTTTCGGAATAATGCCGAATGTTCTAAATTGCTATGTCTATACCGAAGAAGGCTGGGTCTTGAAGGCTAACGGCCGCGTTAACTCGACTTGCGAGGAACTTGTGAACGCTCCTGCGGATTCTGCTGTGGCGATGTCTTCTGTTGCACCGTCGTCTTCGTCGATGGTTGAATCCTCGTCGTCGAGTTCTGAGAAAAAAATTAAATGTTACGAGACTGATGGTAAGATTGGTGATGTTTGTGCTGATGCCTACCCTTCTTATGTCTCACAACTCTTGCATGGGGGGATAACTGCTGGTCCGATTATTATTGATTGCTATATCTATACTGAAAAAGGTTGGAATAAAATGGGCGGAACTCTGGAGGATTGGTGGGAAAAAATGGGTTATTCGAGAGATTCGCTCGAGGGTGATCTGCTCGAGGGAGATCTGCACATTTGTAAGGAGTATGCTGCTGTTTATGAAAAATGCGCAATAGAGGAGCCAATCACTGGTGATACATGTTCGTATGAAGTTGATGGGGAAGTGTACTATTACTTTTTTAAGTATGATGTGTGGTCAAAGAATAAAGAATGGTGATGATGAATTTTAATCGTATTTCCGCCGTTGCGGCGACGGCTTTTACCGTGACTTTGCCGTTTTCCCTGTTGGCTTGTAGCGAGTCGAACCCTACAAATGCCGACGATCCTATTGCATATTCTGAACCTGCGCTGGAAACTTCGTCGTCTGTTACGGATTCTTCGGAATTGCCTGCAACTCCATGTACCGCCGAAAATGAAGGCCAAGTTGAAACGAAATATTATCAAGAAGGAACATCGATGATGGATACTCGTGGGTATCATGAGTATTTTCGGTGCGAACAAGGAACTTGGATTAGACGAGGCGAATGGGTGAAATGCGGTACTGACGGAGTACAGGTGGGCGATTTATGTGATTTAACATCACATGATGGTGTTAGTATTAGGTCTCCGTATAGTTATTCTACTTTGTATGAGTATGTAGGTGGTGGTATTTGGAATGAATTTAAACCCTGCGATGGCGATAGCTTTGGTGAGTGTAATTCGGTGAAAAAAATTGATGTGGTGACGGAAAATGGCCGAGTGACAAAGTATTATAAATTTGAAACAGAGTCTTGGAGTGAAATTAGTGATTTCGATTACAACTGCGCTACGAGTAGTACTGTTCACAGTGAAGATACTTGCGTATTTGAACGAGATGGTGAAATTCAAGCTTATATATTGAATTGGGAAAATTATCTATCTGGTCCGCACGAATGGGAGAAGATTGATTATGATCCTGTACTTGGTTATTGCTCGCGTTTTGATTATCAAAAATATGGGGTGCGGGATGAAAAACTTTATTATTGCGGAGATGACAAATGGGTTGAAACAGACTTGATTCCTCGTCAGTATACAGACGCACGAAAAGAGGGTTTGTCTGATGATGAGTTTGACGTCTTGGATTTGCCCAAGGAAGCTTCTGTCGGAGATATTGCAGGAGGCTTATTGGAAGTTTGTTATTCCAAGGATGTTCGAGTTTGTGTGCCTCAACGTTATTACCGATATGATGAAAATGGATCATGGAATTTGTATGTTTCTTATCGACTTGTTGAAGATGGTGGATGGAAGTTGTATGCTTATTATCGGCATGATGAAAGTGGGTTATGGTTGCTGAACGCATCCGATGATGAAAATAGTCCGTGTACACCAGAAAACGAAGGTGCGGAAATAGTTGTTTTGCCTAAGGTGTATATATATCCAACGCGTAATCTCCCATGCTGGGGTCTCTGTATGGATTCGCGGTCACGGTTTGAACGTGGCGCTATTTATCAGTGTACTTCTGGCAAGAAGGTGTTTAAGGATTATGCCTTTGAACGGACAGAATAAAAAAGTTTAGAAAAAAAAGGAGTTGGTGATGATGAACTTTAGAAGTGTTGCTGTCAATACGGCAACGGCTTTTGTCGTGACTTTGCCGTTTTCGCTGTTGGCTTGTAGCGAGTCGAACCCTACAAATTTTGACGAACCTGTTGCGTATTCTGAACCTGCGCTGGAATTGTCTTCAGGATCGGAATGTCAGGGAATAAGTATTCCTGAAGGTTTTTTATGTCTGCAAGAGAATTGTAATGCTGAAAATGAGGGACGAGTTATAGCTGCAGAACATGGTAATTCAAAGTATGGATATCAGGTGCTTTATGCTCGGTGCAAACAGGGCTCTTGGACAAATGTCGAACCGTGGGCTGCTTGTGATACTGCTGGGGTAGCTGTTGGTGACACTTGTTCAGAAGCGACTTTCAAGGGTGGATTCCAATTTGGTGGTAGTACCCATGCTTATTACATCTATGCGGGCGATGGAGTCTGGAAAGAAATAGAACCTGTCCCTGTTGATTCTAGCGAATCAATAAACCTGAAATTAGGAAAATGTTCCTCTGAAAATGAAGGAAAGGTCGAGGTGATTACGGAATATAAAGCGGGTCATGCCACTGCATCCGACAGATACGGTAGTCCGGCGTATTATCGATGCGAAAGTGGTTCGTGGGTAAAAGGTGATATTACACTTACTTGCGATACCGCTAATGTACAAGTCGGTGACGCTTGTATAAAAACTGTGTCTCGTCCTCCGAATCCTATGGGCATTACTGCTATCTATACTTATGCTGGCGATGGAAATTGGACTCCTGATGAATGTAATAGTGCTGGTAGTGAATATGCTAAAAAATTGACGGTTGGTGCCGATAGAAAAACGGAGTATTTCCAATGTACAAGTTGGTACGGATGGCGAGAAATAGATGATGTCCAATACGCTTGTTTTGCGGAATTTGCTGATAAAGACACCTGTGTGATTGACGCTGGCGACGAAAAAAGTTATTATAAAAAAGAACTTGAGCCGACTACATATGCCTCCTTTTGGAAGAAAATCGATGGTGAAAATTCGTCATCTGCGACTGAATTGCCCTCGATAGAGTGTAATTTGCAGAATGAGGGTTTGTATGAAACTGTAATTGACACGGTTACCGTGTATCCTGATGGACAGGTTTGGGATCGGGATGTGTATTATCATTGCGAATCGGGCGAATGGGTGGAAACGAAATGCCGCGACCCGCTGGAAGCGTGCGCTGGCAACAACGAAGGAAAATATCAGAATGTTGTTTGTAGCAGCAATCCTGGGAATCCCAAGGCGTCAAAAACAACATGGACCTTTAAGTGCATGGACAATAAGTGGAAAAAACTTTCTGATGAGGAAGTGAGGCAACTTAAGGCTGAAAAGGATAGCGCTGAGGTTGAAGGAATTTGTAATGAGCAAAATAAGCCGGAACCTAAGTTGGGCGATGTTTGTAGCATTTCTAGACAAGGCGGGAATACCACATTTGGGATAGTATATACCACGTTGGTTTGTAATGTCTATACCGAGGACGGCTGGGTTGCAAAGTGGTGGGGTACTCCTTCTGAAAAAAGTTGCGAGGAAATTCTTGCGACACCAGCCGATACGATTCCCGCCGAATAAAAATTTGTATATTATGAAAGTGAGATGATTACCATAGGGGAGCGTGTTATGAAAAATTCTCGTCAAAATTTCTTTTCGAATACGGCAATAGCTTTGTCCGCATTTTTGTCGTTTACGCTGCTGGCTTGTAACGAATCGAATCCTGTAAGTTTCGATGTGCCGGTTGCATATTCTGAGCCTGCGCCAGGGGCTTCGAGTGCGCTAGAATCTTCGTCATCTGTTGTGGCGATGTCTTCTAGTATTGCGTCTTCTTCTTCTGAAAAAAATTCGGTTTCGCCTATAGACGACATGTACAGTCACTGTAACACAAACCTCGGCATAATTACCGATGATTGCTTTTCTTCTAAGTGCGATGCTGAGAACGAGGGAAAGGTAGAAACGAAATGGATCGGGAATGCAAAGTATGGAGGCAATTCCTACTTTAGGTGCGAAAAGGGCTCTTGGGTTAAAGGTAATATTAGCCTTACTTGCGATACCGCAGGTGTGCAAGTGGGGGACACATGTACAAAATACCCTAAACTTGGAATCTTTGCCGCAATGAACTCTATGCCAGGATCTAATGCCATGAAATTTATCTATAAGGGCAACGGCGTCTGGAAAAAAGTAGAAGATTCTCCGCAGGAAGTGGTGGAGTCCTCTTCTTCGGTAGAAACATATTCGTCTTCAAGTTCTAGCAGAGAAAATGAATGTGAAGGGACAGATGGTGAAATTGGCGATGTTTGTGCGGATTCCTATATTTCTTTTATTAACTATGAATATCATGGTGTAAATTATGGACCGGTAGTTATTAGTTGCTATATCTATACAGAAACTGGTTGGAAAAAGATAATGACAAATACGGATATTGAATTGCATAAGAAGGGGTATTCGACTGATTCGTTAGAGTCTCTTTGTAAAGAATTTGCTGCTGTTTATGAAAACCCTGAAACGCCTGTTGATTCGGTGACGGTGCCTGCCGATACGACTCCCGCCGAATAACCCTCTCTTTTTCGACTGACTCTTTGGGATTGCATGCCGCAATCCCTTTTTCTTTGGTGCTCGCCTTACGCAAAAGTTCTATATTTTAGCCCGAAAAAAATTAAAGGACAATTACAATGGCAAAGTATAATCCGCAAGAAATCGAAACCAAGTGGCAAGCCTACTGGGAAGAACATCAGACGTTTAAGACTGGCGAAGACAAGTCCAAGCCGAAGTATTACTGCTTGGATATGTTCCCGTACCCGAGTGGTGCTGGCCTCCATGTAGGCCACCCGGAAGGTTACACTGCAACGGATATCATTTGCCGCTACAAGCGCAGCCGTGGTTTCAATGTGCTTCACCCGATGGGTTGGGATGCTTTCGGCCTCCCTGCTGAACAGTATGCCATCCAGACTGGTACGCATCCGGCCATTACGACCAAGAAGAACTGCGACAATTTCCGCCGCCAGATCAAGCGCCTCGGTCTCTCTTACGACTGGAACAAGGAAGTCAACACCACCGACCCGAAGTATTACAAGTGGACGCAGTGGATTTTCAAGCGCCTTTATGGCACCTGGTTTGATGAAGACCAGCAGAAGGGCCGCCCGATTGAAGAACTCCCGATCCCGGCCGATGTTGAAGCCAAGGGTAAGGACGAAGTCCGCAAGTACCGCGACGGCAAGCGCCTCGCTTATTACGCCGACGCTCAGGTGTGGTGGTGCAAGCACTGCAAGATTGTGTGCGCAAACGAAGAAGTCTTGAATGACGGCAGCCACGAAAAGTGCGGCACCAAGGAAGTGGAACGCCGTAACCTCAAGCAGTGGCTCATGCGCATCCCGCATTATGGCGATCGCCTCTTGAAGGGCCTCGACAAGCTCGATTGGCCGCAGGGCGTGAAGGACATGCAGAAGAACTGGATCGGCAAGAGCTACGGTGCCGAAGTTGATTTTGCTATCGCCGATGCTGAAGGCAAGCCGACCGAAAAGAAACTCCGCGTTTACACGACCCGTTGCGATACGTTGTTTGGTGCAACTTACATGGTCGTTGCTCCGGAACACGCTATGGTGCCGGAACTCACGACTGCCGAACAGAAGGCCGCCGTGGAAGAATACGTGCACGCCGCCGCTTTGAAGAGTGACCTCGACCGTACGGAACTCGCCAAGGAAAAGACCGGCGTGTTTACCGGTAGCTACGCCGTGAACCCGCTTACCGGCACGAAGATTCCGGTGTGGGTCGCTGACTATGTTTTGACGGGCTATGGCACTGGCGCTATCATGGCTGTGCCTGCTCACGATACCCGCGACTTCGATTTTGCAAAGAAGTTCAACCTCCCGGTGATCTGCATTATGGAACCGGATGCAAGCTGCCCCGAAGATGTAAAGCCGCTCGTGCTCAAGGGCGAAGCTTGCTGGGCTGCCGACGGCACCTACATCAACAGCGAAAATGCAACGCTCTGCCTGAACGGTCTCAACAAGAAGCAGGGTATCGCCAAGGTCATCGAATGGCTCGAAGCCAACAAGATCGGTAAGGCTACGGTGAACTACAAGCTCCGCGACTGGCTCTTCAGCCGTCAGCGCTACTGGGGCGAACCGTTCCCGATTATCCACTGGGAAGATGGCGAAATCTCTACCGTCGATGATTCCGAACTGCCGGTGCTGTTGCCGGAACTCAAGGACTACAAGCCGGGTGACGGCGGACAGTCTCCGCTCGCCAACGCTACCGAATGGCTTCAGGTCGTCGATAAGAACGGCCGCAAGGGTATCCGCGAAACGAATACCATGCCGCAGTGGGCTGGTTCTTGCTGGTATTACCTCCGCTACATCGATGCTTGCAATGGCGACGCATTTGTGGCAAAGGAACTTGAAAAGTACTGGATGCCGGTCGACCTCTATGTGGGTGGTGCCGAACACGCCGTGCTTCACTTGCTCTACAGCCGTTTCTGGCACAAGGTTTTGTTCGATCTCGGCCTCGTCTCTACCGATGAACCGTTCCAGAAACTCTTCAACCAGGGCATGATTCTTGCCTTTGCATACGAAGATGCCGCTGGTTCCAAGGTCCCGACTGACGAAGTCGAAGAAAAGAACGGCAAGTACTTCAAGAAGGGTACTGACATCGAACTCAAGCAGATTGTGGCTAAGATGAGTAAGTCCCTCAAGAACGTCGTGAACCCGGATGACGTTGTCCGCGATTACGGTGCCGACAGCCTTCGTTTGTACGAAATGTTCATGGGTCCGCTCGATGCTGTGAAGCCGTGGCAGACCAAGGGCATCGAAGGCATGAACCGCTTCCTCGGCCGCGCCTGGCGTTCTGTTGTCGGTGACAGCGATGAAGCCCCGGTCTTTGTAGATGAAACCGCTCCGGAAGCTATCGAGAAGGTGATGCACCAGACCGTCATCAAGGTCACGAATGACATCGAGAACATGAGCTTCAACACCGCCATCAGCCAGTTGATGATCTTCAACAACGAAATGATGAAGATGGACAAGCGCTACCGCGAACCGTGCGAAACGTTCGTGAAGTTGCTGCACCCGTTTGCCCCGCACATCGCCGAAGAAATGTGGAGCATCCTCGGTCACGAAGGCTCGCTCACGAATGTCGCTTGGCCGGAAGCTGACCACTCCAAGGCTGTGGAAAATACCGTCGAAGTCGTGTTCCAGGTGAACGGCAAGGTCCGCGCCAAGGCATCTGTCGCTAAGGACATGGACAAGGCCGCCCTCGAAAAGCTCGCCATGGACAACGACCGCGTTAAAGAATTTACCAAGGGAATGACTGTCGTCAAGTCGATTGTTGTGCCGGGTAAGTTGGTCAACATCGTCGTGAAGCCGGCATAAGGATTAGCCTGCCCCGGACTTGTTCCGGGGTGGTTCCGGGCAAGCTTGTGAACATCGTGGTAAAGTAACAATTACGTCATCCTGACGCCGAAGGCGGAAGGATTCAGTGATTTAAAAAATCCTAAATATTAGAAAAAGCTCTGAAGTCCACCTTCAGGGCTTTCTTTTTGCTGTTTTTATATATTTTGTGAAACGGAAAATGATTGTCATCTAATGGAACTTTTTATGGAATGGAACGCCTCGGTCAAGAAACAAATTGAATCCCGCTTGATGGAAAAGGAAAACTCGCTTGCAAAATACGCCTGCAAGTCTGCTGCTGCGGTCCGCTATCACGAATTGCCTGACGATATTCGCCCGAATTTTTCCCGCGATGCGGACAAAATTATCCATTCCTATTGCTATAGCCGATACATTGACAAAACACAGGCGTTTTACCTTGTTGAAAATGACCACATCACGCACCGAGTGCTGCACGTGCAACTGGTCGCAAAAATTGCAAGGACCATTGGGCGCTTTTTGAATCTGAACGAAGACTTGATTGAGGCGATTTCGCTAGGTCACGATGTGGGTCATACGCCTTTTGGACACGATGGCGAAAAAATTGTCTCGAAGTTTTTGCAAGAGCGCGGTGAAGGAATTTTTGAACACAACGTTCAAAGCTTTAGACTGTTCAATGATCTCGAAGCGCACGGCAAAGGGCTGAACCTTACCGCGCAAGTGCTCGACGGAATCATCTGCCACAATGGCGAAATCCTAAAAAATGAATACGGCTGCAACCGCAGCAAAACTCCAGAAAAACTGCTGGAAGAATACAGAAATAGTTTGGACGGAACGCTGAAATCGAAAGAGATGGTCCCGATGACATTGGAAGGATGCGTCATGCGAATTTCGGACGTGATTGCGTATGTTGGCCGCGACATCGAAGATGCCATCATCTTGAAACTAGTGAAGCGCGAAGACATCCCCCAAGAAATCACGAAAATTCTCGGAAGCAAAAATAGCGAAATCGTCAACACGCTTATTACAGACCTTGTCAATAATAGTTTAGACAAAGAAACGCTTATCTTTTCGCCGGAAGTTTTCAATGCGCTTAATCAGCTGAAAAACTGGAACTACAAAAACATCTATTTGAATCCGAAAAAGTCAACCCAGGATGAAAAAATCAAGATGATGTTCCGGACTGTCTTGGAAGAATGCCTTGATGAACTCCAGTCTGGCGTGAAAAAAGCAACAGGAATCAATCACTGGTGCGAATCACTGGGCGAAAAGTACAGAGAAACGACATCGCTCCCGCGCATTGTCGCCGATTACGTCTCGGGAATGACCGATGACTACCTGATGAACGCCTATAAGGAAATCGTGATGCCCAAGTCGTTCGGCGTGAGCTTTGGGGAAAAGTAATGAACTTGTTTCGTTATGTAAAATTTTATTACTCCCCTTGCCGACATTTCTGATATTAGGTACATTAAACGCCGACGCATCTCGCTATACAAAGGCGAGGTGCGTTTCTGTTTTTATCCCTTATGGATTTTTTGCGGGGACGCCTCTAAAATCAACAAGTTGCAAAATGTTGCAAGGAGGCTGTATGTCAATGCCAATAGATATAGAAGCTCTGCTGAACAAACAGAGAATTGAGAGTGAAAGAATCGAATTCAAAAAGGGTTGGAACCCAAATTCAATTTACCATACCATTTGCGCGTTTGCCAATGATTTCGACAATCTTGGTGGTGGGTATATTCTTGTTGGTGTAGAACAAGATGAAAGGGGTGTCGCCAAACGACCTGTTGTTGGAATTGATATTGAAAGGATAGATGGTATCTTAAAAGATATGGTGGGATTCAATAATAAGTTTGATCCATTTTATCAGCCAAGAACTTCTATAGAATCTATTGATGGAAAGCGGGTGCTTGCAATATGGGCGCCTAGCGGAGTCTTTAGACCTTATGCAATTTCTACGGATGTTGCGGTTAAAGGGAAATGCGAAAAGGCGTATTACATTCGTTCGGGAACGAGCTCTGTGGTTGCAAAAGGCGAATCTTTGGACCAATTGCGCGATATGGCTAATCGCCTGCCCTTTGATGAACGACCCAATCCAAATATTGCTTTGTCTGATATATCTATGGTGTTACTTCGAGATTATTTGGCGAAGGTCAACAGTAAATTGGAACAGGACCTTTTTACTCAACCGCTAGAACAGACTCTCGAACAGATGGATTTGATGACTGGTCCGACTGAAAATAGAATGCTCAAAAATGTTGCTGCAATGATGTTCTGTGAACACCCTGAAAAGTTTTTCAAGTATGCGCAGACCGATATTGTAATTTTTCCTGAAGGACGAATTGATGGACCTGACAATTTCAGTGAGACGACTATTTATGGAAGTATTCCGCAGCAGGTGAATGGCGTATTGACATATCTGAAAAATACACTTATTCGGGAATATGTCGTAAAGCAGAAAGATGTTGCAGAGAGCCTTCGCTTTTTCAATTATCCCGTTCGCGCATTGGAAGAGGCGGTTGTGAATGCTCTATACCATCGAGATTATCAGCAATATGAACCGGTGGAGATATCCGTTGAACCGGAGGGCATTCATATTCTCAATTTCCCAGGACCAAATAGTACAATACCGATGGATGCTATAAATGCTGGGAATAGACTGATATCTAGGCGCTATCGTAATCGTCGATTAGGCGATTTCTTGAAGGAAATGGAATTGACGGAAGGTCGCTCAACAGGAATTCCGACTATCCAGCGTGAATTGAAAAAGAACGGGTCGCCACGAGCGGTCATTGAGACAAATAGTGAGCGAGAATACATTAATCTGTTTATCCCTGTTCACGAAGGCTGCGGGGATATTGTGGTGCTGAATACATCAGAAAGTTCACCAAAAAGTTCACCAAAAAGTTCACCAAAAAGTTCACCAAAAAGTTCACCAAAAAAGCGTTCTAAAACATCGCTTGAAATAGAAAAACTTTTGAGGAAAAATCCTGAGTTGACAACTGAGCAGATTGCTGGAAGGCTAGGAATTACCAAAAGAGCTGTGTTGAAAAATTTGGAAAAAATGAAAAATATTTTAGTTCACGAAGGCCCCTCTAATGGAGGTTTTTGGAAACTTGTGGATGAATAATGAATTTCCAACAAAAACCTCGCTATAATTCTCTAAATGTGCTAAAAAATATGAGATTTAGAGAATTATAAGCACTTTTTTGCGGTATAACTCTCTAAATGTCACTTTTTGAGTGATTTTTCTTCCACAAAAAATGTCCGCTCGAAGGCGGACGTTTACTATAGATTTCCCGGCGTATCGCCGCCCCTTTACTTCCCTTCTTCCTTGTCCTTAGGCAATACCAAATTCAAGACTACAGCGAGGATGAATACCACGGCGACGCAGTTTTCGGCGAAGATGGTCTGGATGATCTGCGGGAAAATTTTGAACATCTGCGATGCGGATGTGAATCCTAGGCCGGTGCTTAAGGACAAGCTAACGATAATCATGTTGCGCTGCGAGAAACCGCTTTTTGCGATCATGCCGAATCCTGCGAAGAGGATGGAACCGAACATCATGATGGTGCAGCCGCCGAGAACGGCTTGCGGGATGGTCGTGAGGAGGGTACCTACGGGCGGGAAGAGGCCGCCGAGGAGCATGATGCCTGCGCTTGTTGCGATGGCGAAGCGGTTCACAACGCCAGAGAGCGAGGCGAGGCCGACGTTCTGGCTAAAGGATGTAATCGGTGTGCAACCGAAAAGTCCGGAAATAGAGCTGACAAAGCCGTCGCAGCTGATGGCGCCTCCCATTTCGACTTTGTGGATCTGGCGCTTGAGGGCACCGCTGCAAAGGGCGCTGGAGTCACCGACGGTTTCTGTGGCGGACACGAGATAGATGGCGATGACGGAGAGAATGGCGCCCAAGTTAAATTCCGGGGTGAACGGGAGGAATTTGGGGAGTGCGAAAAAGCCGTTGCTTGTGATGCCTGAAAAATCGACCATGCCCATGAAGAGCGCGAGGATGTAACCGACGATGAGGCCGACGAGCACGGAGAGCGAACGGAGAAATCCCTTGGCGAAAACTTGCGTGAGTAAGCAGGTGAGAAGCGTAACGCTTCCGACAATCCAGTTCTGTGCAGAGCCGAAGTCAGCAGCTCCTTGACCGCCCGCGAATGAATTGGCGCCGATGGGGAGTAGCGAAAATCCGATGGAGGTCACGACGGTGGCGGCGACGATGTGTGGGATGAGCTTGAGCCAGTATTTGGCGCAGAGGCCGAGAAGTCCTTCGACGATACCACCAACGATGACGGCGCCCATGAGCGTTCCCATGCCTTGTGATACTCCGATGGAAATGGAGACGGAGAGAAATGTGAAACTGATGCCCATGACGATGGGGAGGCGGGAGCCGATTTTCCAGACAGGGTAGAGCTGGATGAGCGTGCCGATGCTTGCGATAATCATGCAGTTTTGGATGAGCGAGGCGGTAAGGCCTTTTTCAATCCCGACGACGTTTGCAAGGATGATGATCGGCGTGATGTTGCTCACGAACATGGCGAGCACGTGCTGCAAGCCGAATGGAATTGCCTGTAAAAGCGGAACGCGTCCGTCGAGCTGGTAGATGTTGTCCGAAGTCTTCATGGCAAGCCTCGTTTACTGTTCGCGGAACTTGATGAATCCAGTTTCGGGGTCCATGCTATCGACGATGGCGATGGATTCGAGGCGGACGCCTGCGGCGCGGAGTTTTGCTCCACCGGGCTGCATGCCCTTTTCTATCGCGATGCCTACGCCGACGAGTTCGGCGCCTGCTTGCTTTACGAGGTCGATGAGCGCCTTGCTGGCTTCACCGTCGGCGAGGAAATCGTCCACGATGAGAATTTTGTCGGTCGGCTTGAGGTACGGGCGCGAAACGAAAATGTCGTTGAACTTTTTGTGCGTGAAGGAGTATGCCTTGGCTACGTACTTGTCGTCGGTGCTGTTGACGGTCTGACCCTTCTTGGCGAATACCACGGGCACGTCGTTCAGGTAGGCGATAAATGCCGCGATGGCGATACCGCTTGCCTCAATGGTGAGTACCTTATTGAACTGGACGTCGGCAAAACGGCGTTTGAACTCTTCGCCGATTTTTTGCATCAGGCGGATGTCAATTTGGTGGTTTAAGAAACTGTCAACTTTAAGGACGTTGCCGGGTTTGACTACGCCATCGGCAAGGATTTTTTGCTCAAGGAAGTTCATGCATGAAATCTAGCAAAAGGCAAATTTTTTGCAAAGACCGCATATTAATAAGGGCATGCCCAAATTTCCTTAGAAATGGTCAAATTCTCCATATATATGTAAAAGATAAGGATTTACGCCCGTTATAGCGGGGCTTTTGCTAGGGTAATAGTAAAAAAGTATAAAAGTTTAGCCTTGACTAATTAGCCTTGGCTTACTAATTTTAGTCTTGTCTAATAAAATTAGGCGACGTTAACGTTTAAAGGATCATCAAATATGGAAAACAATCACGTAAAGCTCAGCCAGAGCCTCGAAGACTATCTGGAAATGGTGCATATGCTTCGCTTGGCAAACGGGATTGCCCGTGTCAAGGATATTGCCGCCGCCCTTTCTGTGAAGATGCCTTCTGTGGCAAAAGCGATTCTTGAACTTAAAAAGCTGGGCCTTGTGACTCAGGAACCCTATAGCGGTGTGGAACTCACCGAAGAAGGGCGTAAGGCGGCTGCCGATGTGCTGAACCGCCATATTCTTTTGAAGGGCTTTTTAATCCGTCTCGGCGTTTCCGAAGCTATTGCGGACAAGGACGCCTGCAGCATGGAACATATTCTTTCGGCTGAAACCCTTTCGATAATCGAAGACTTCATGAAAAAAGGAAATGAAGGTGTCGTTGCGAAAAAGGCGAATGCATTAAAGGCAAAAAAAGGAAAATAACAATGGGTTGTAATTGTGGTTGCGGCGGCAAGTCGCAAACTAAAAAATGGGATTTGGAACCGAAATTTTCGGATCTCAAGAAGGGCGACAAGGTTGAAATTGTCGGCTACAATGAGGGCGATGCCCGCTACAAGTCCAAGCTTTTGTCTATGGGACTTGTCCGTGGTGTAACGCTTGAAGTCTTGCAGATAGCGCCTCTCGGTGATCCGATCGAGGTGAGTGTTTTGTCGTATCGTTTGTCGCTTCGCAGACAAGAAGCGAACGTTCTTAAATTGAAGAGGGTCTAATGGCTCCGAAGCTTTTTACTATTGCAATTGCCGGTAACCCGAACTGCGGTAAAACGGCTCTTTTTAATGCCCTTACGGGTGCTCGCCAGAGTGTTGGTAACTGGCCGGGCGTGACTGTCGAAAAGAAGGAAGGCTTTTTTGAACTCGGTAACCAGCATATCCGCGTGGTGGACTTGCCGGGTACTTATGCGCTTTTCGCGAATGCCGAAGACGAACGCGCCGCTGTGGACTACTTGCTCACTCGCGAAGCGGACCTCATTGTCAATATCATTGATGCCTCGAACATTGAACGTAACTTGTTCTTGACTTCTCAGCTTGTCGATATGCAGATCCCGATGGTGATTGCGGCGAACATGATCGACATCGCGGAAAAGCGCGGCTTGCATTTGGATTTGGATATCCTCGCTGAACGTTTCGGTGTGCCGGTGATTCCGCTTTCTGCCGTGAACGAAAGAAGCATCACGAACTTCATCAGCGAAATGGCGCATGTTGTTGCGGGCAAGAAGATGACGCCCAAGGCGATTGATTACGGCGAGAAGGTTGAATCTGCTATCAAGTATTTGGAGCCGAAGGTTGAGCCGGTTGCAAAGCTTTTGGATGCGGATGCCCGCTGGGTTTCGCTCATGTACTTGGGCAACGAAAAGAGCTATGCAGACAAGTTTGCAGAAGCCAAGGTCCAGATTAACAAGGCCGAAGTTACGCAGATTCTCGGCGAAGAAAGCGAATTTGCGATGGCGGATTCACGCTACAGCTTGGCTCACGAAATTGCAGGCAAGACGATTCTTTCGAACCGTTCTAAGAGAACCTGGTCCGATAAGCTTGACTCCGTGCTTTTGAACCGTTGGGCTTCGCTCCCGATATTCCTCTTGGTCATGTACCTGGTCTTCTGGGTTGCAGTGACGATCGGTTCTGCGTTCATTGATTTCTTTGACGTGCTGTTTGGCGCTATCTTTGTGGATGGCCTTGGCTACTTGCTCACGGATGTGTTCCATGCGCCGGGCTTTGTGTCTGCAATCCTCGCCGATGGTATCGGTGCCGGTATCCAGACGGTGTCGACGTTCATTCCGGTCATCTTCTTCATGTTCCTCTGCCTTTCGTTCTTGGAAGACTCAGGTTACATGGCACGTGCGGCTTTTGTCGCGGACCGCTTTATGCGATTCCTCGGACTCCCGGGCCGTGCATTCGTGCCGATGATGGTTGGCTTTGGTTGCGGCGTGCCGGGCATTATGGGCTCTCGCGTGCTCGAATCCAAGCGTGAACGATTCCTCACGATTTTCCTCGTGCCGTTCATGAGCTGCGGCGCTCGCCTCCCGGTGTATGCGTTGTTTGCAGCTGCATTCTTTGGAACGCAGGCAGGGACGGTCGTGTTTGCCCTCTACCTCGCGGGCGTTCTCTTTGCGATCGTGTACGGCTTGATTCTTCGCCGCTCCTTGTTTGTGGGTGAGGCTAGCAACTTTGTCATGGAGCTGCCGCCTTATCACTTACCGAAGTTCAAGTCGCTCATGATCCACTCTTGGCTCCGTTTGCGTGACTACGTGATTCGCGCCGGTAAGGTGATTACGATTGCGGTTGCAATACTTGGCTTCCTCAACAGCTTTGGTTTTGTGGACAAACTTTACACCGAAATCAATGGTGAAAAGACCGAAATCGTGAAGAGCGAAGAAGGCTACGCCATGGTGCAGGACGAAAAGGAAGTCCCGCTCCCTGAAGGTGTTGTGATTGACGAATCCAAGGTCCAGACGGAAAGCGAATTTACGGCGGGTAACGGTGATTCCGAAAACAGCTTGCTTTCTGTAATCGGTAAGGCAATTACCCCGGTTTTTGAACCATTCGGTGTTGAAGCCAATAACTGGCCGGCTTCTGTGTCCCTCTTCACGGGCCTCCTTGCTAAGGAAGCTGTGATTGGTACGATGAACTCGTTGTACTCTATGGCCGGCCCTGGCGATGCTTCGGCTGCTGCCGAGACCCCGAAGGCTGCCGAATTCGCTGCTGTTGAAAAGGTGGCTGAAGCCCCGGCGCCTGCTGCAGAACCGGTCGCAGTTGCTGATAGTGCTGACGCTCGTCATCCTGAGCAGAGCGAAGGATCCAGTGAAGTCGCTGTTGCTGATTCCGTAGTCGCTGATAGCGCGGTTGTCGCAGACAGTGCTGCTGCTGAACCTGCCGCCGCTGAAGAAAAACCCCTTATCGCAGGCGTGGACGAATGCCCTGCCGAAGAAGAGGAAGAAGGTGGTGCTCCGGATATTCTCGGTGCATTCAAGGAAGCTCTTGGCACGATTCCGGAAAACTTGAGTGAAGTCTTCGGCTCTCTCACGGACATTCTCGGAACATCTGGTGAACTCGAAGCGCAGAATGCCGCAGAACTCAAGAAGGTCACGCTTGATAAGATTCTTGATGCAAAAGCGATTACTTGCGAAGAGTACGCTTCTATCGAAACCTTCAGCGAAGATGAAGGTGCCGACAAGGCCCGCGAAGAAGTCTTTGCAAAGCTCGCTGCCGCTGGTCTCACGCTGAGCGAAGATGAAATCGGCGCTCTCGAAGAAGGCGACTTGAGCGAAACGGCTGACATCTATGCCAACCTCCGCTCTTACTTCCACAACCCGGACAAGAACGGAAACCCGGTCGATGGATTTAACTGGCAGGTGTTTGCATTCCTCATCTTCATCTTGCTCTATGTGCCGTGTCTTGCTGCGATGGGTGTCGTGGTTCGCGAAATCGGCCTTGGACTCGGTGTGCTGATGGCTGTGGTGCAGACAGTCCTCGCTTGGGCTGTCGCTGTACTCCTCTACCAGGTGCCGGTCGGTGGCAACGTGTTCTGGATTGTAAGCTCGATCATCGTGCTTGTGGCAACATTCGTGTTCCTTAAGCTCTTTGGTATGAGCGCAAATAAGAAAGGGCGTTTCGAAGACTAATTGCATTTGAGTCAAGAATCATTATTAAGGGCTGGTAGGCCCAAAACCTGCCAGCCCTTAATTAAACGCTCTTAATTAGACTGAACTAACAAAGATAGGAGAAACTAACAATGGGCGCAGAAAAAAATGATTCTGAATGGAACGAACTGAAAAATAATTGGCACGCTCTTTGCTTTAAGAAGAGTAAAAAGGGCGAAAAGCCTAGAGTTTTGTAACACAAAATGTAAAACGCTTGACGGAGTGTTACAAAAAATCAAAATAATCCGTCATAGGAGAGACAAAATGAAAACTCGTTTAACATCCAACCTTTTGTTTGGCCTTGCAGCTGCATCTATCCTTGCCATTCCGGCATTCGCTCAGGAAGCAGAAGCTGCATCTAAGGGCCCGGAAGTCAAGTTCTCTGGTGAAGTGGAATTTGACGCGTACACGGGCGATGTGATTAATGAAGATTATAAGAGCCACAGCTACGCTTCTACTTTTGACTTGAACGTTGATGTTAAATTTAATGAAAAGTGGTCTGCATCTGTACAGTTGGAAGCTGATGGTCCGACGACGGATCCGGGTGCCGTTTACAATGGAGCCTTTGTCCAGTATACGCATAGCGATAAGTTTGCCGTGAAGTTCGGTGACTTGACCTTCTCGGAAGGCGCTTTCCTGAACTATTACGGTTACGATGATCCGGCCGATAACGCCGCCGGTATGGCGGAACATGATATCCGCGGTTTCGAAATCGACTATAACGGCCTTGTTTTTGGTCTCGGTTTTGTTCGCGGTGATAACGATAATACGGCTTGTGACGAAGAAAGTGGTGAATGCGTCGGCTATGCATACGACCTCCACCTTGCTTACGAACTCGGCCTTGGCGAACATGTGCTGCGTCCGTTCTTTGATTACAAGTCTTATCAGGAAGCTAAGCACAATGAATTGCATGCCGGCCTTGATGCAAATCTGAAGTTTGGCGCATTTGCTTTGCATGCTGTTTATGGCTTGCATGTTGATGCTCTTGGTGAAAAGGTTCCGAAGGCTACACACGCTATTCTCGGTGAACCGTCTTTGGATCTCGGCACGTTCAATGTCAAGGCAACTGTGTTCTACGCTGCATTTGACAAAAAGACTCCGACCGTTCATGGCGAAGAAATCCCGGAATACTTCTTTGTCTATGGTGAACCGGGTGTGAAGATTAACGATGCCATCGCTCTTGGTCTCCCGTTGGAATACCATACAAATTCTATCGTGAAGGATGCCGAACTCGAAATGTTCAACGTTGGTCTCCGCGCTTACTTCACTCCGGTTGAAGGCCTTGAAGTGACTGGCTTTGCCATGTTCAACATCCCGGTCGGTGACAACGCTGGTGATGATACAGGTCTTGGCTTCGGTCTTGAAACTGTATTCGCATTCTAAACTTTTTGCCATAGGATGAAAAACCCCCGCCTCGATGAATGTCGTGGCGGGATTTTTGTATAGACAAATTTTATTAGATTAATCTAACTTTAGGGATTGTTTTGAGTCTATTTGGAGTTGAGTTAGAGAATGAAAAATTCTAAAATATATCCCAGAGACTATTGCCATAGAAGCTCGGCTAGCATATAGATTTCGTTACCTCATATATGCTAGATAGGTTATCCCGCCGTGGCGAAGGCTAACGGCGGGATTTTTGACTTTATACTAAATACTTAGGTTGTTCATGGATAGAAACCTTGATTTCTGCTTGGTTCGACAATGTGCCCCGACACTTGCGGGGCACAAGTTGGGCAATCTCTTTTGTGTTGATGTTGCTGATGGTGTTTTGCTTTGCAATATCCTTGCTCGTTGGAATCAGGCTTTGAACCCTAAGGGCGTTATTGCTCGCGTTATTGCTGAACGCTGTGGGCGTTATTTTATTTATGTCTACCGGAATAGCGCTTTGCAGAATTTGGGATGCTCTTGCGAAGTACGTAATTTTTTGAAAGGTTTTGGCTACAGTTGCTTTGATGCTGAATCGCTATTGAACTTTTTTCAGGTTCGCATGACGCGTTCGGTGTGCTTTCCGCATGAAGTGGGCGTATTTTTGGGCTACCCGCTTGACGACGTGAAAGATTTTATTACGTACGGCGGTAAAAATTACAAGCTGATTGGCTGCTGGAAGGTCTATAACGACGTGCCAAATTCCATGCACATTTTTGAAGTATACAAAAAATGTCAAAAGATTTTACGAGAACGATTTGAATTGGGTGAAACTTTGGAGCAGTTGACAGTTGCAAGTTGATGAAAGAAGATGCCCGCTCCCCGGAACTTGTCCGGGGCAGGCTCTGGCGGGCATGACAGAAATGATTTGAAAACTAACCGATAACAAAAGGAACATAAAATGAACAAAATTGCTGTTATTTTCTGGACAGGTACGGGTAACACCGAAGTTATGGCGAATGAAGTGGTTGCTGGCGCAAAGGAAGCTGGCGCCGATGTGACGCTTTTCAATACGTCTGCTTTTTCTACCGATAAGGCCCAGGAATTTGACAAGTTTGCTTTGGGCTGCCCGGCAATGGGTGCCGAAGAACTTGAAGATAGCGAATTCCAGCCGCTTTATGATCAGCTGAAGGCTCAGATTTCGGGTAAGAAAGTCGTGCTTTTCGGCTCTTACGGCTGGGGTGGTGGCGAATGGATGAATCCGTGGAAAGAAGATGCCGCAAATGCAGGCCTTGTGCTTGCTGATGAACCGCTCGCTATTGAAGGCGCTCCGGATGATGCTGGCAAGGAAAAGTGCCGTGAACTCGGTAAGGTCCTTGCACTTTCGTAATTGTTGAGTCTCGATGATCCATGAAATGTTAGACTCTCTAACAAAATTAGAGAGTCTAACATTGTTAGAAAATCACTAACAATGTTAGCATCAATCTCGTGAAACTCAACTGCGGTGCGGGGTTGCGAGAGTTGTGTATTTAATTTGTTTGTAATTTGCAATTGGAGGGGAGAGTATCTAATTTTTAAAAGCGGGCAAGTTGCTCCGCTGATTTTTCTTTAATAAGGAGAAACATATGTCTATGTTCAAAAACGAAAAATTCTGGCTCGTCATTGCTGGCGCTGTGGGTTCCGCTGTCGCTAAGAAAGTGCTCAAGGCAAAGAAGACCCGCGAACTCGCTGTTCAGGGACTTGCTCATGGCATGAAGTTCACGGCTGACGCCAAGGCTGCTTTCCAGGATATGAAGGACGAGGCAGCCGACATTTGCAACGACGCCAAGGCAGAAGCAGGTCTCGACAAGTAAGAAGCGAAAGCTTATGAGATTCAGAATCGTTTACGATAAGCCGGGTCGCCTTCGCTTGCGTGCTGGGGCGTACGCTTTTGAACGTGAATATGAAGCGCGCATTCACAAGGCTTGCTTGAGTGAGCCTTGCGTTAAAAGTGTTGTGGTGCGTAGCGTCAATGGCGGCCTCCTTTTTGAATACACCGCTAAGGCGGGCGATTTCGAGACGAGCCGTAAGCAGATTCTTGATTTTGTAAGTACGCTCAACCCCAAAGAATTGCCTGAATGCGATGGTGAAACGGAATACCAGTTGCAAGCTTTGGACGATGGCTTTAAAGCAAGCCTCACGGGAATGATTGCAAGACGCTATTTGTCGCGTTGGTTCTTACCGCTTCCGATTCGCACGGCAATTACGGTTGTTCGCGGATTGCGTTATGTGGCGCGTGGCGTTTCGACGCTTATGAGCGGAAAACTCACCGTTGATGTGTTGGACGGGGCTGCGATTGGTGCTAGCCTGCTCCAGAAAAATTATGAGTCCGCAGGTACGGTCATGTTCCTTTTGGGTGTTTCGGGCTTGCTGGAAGATTATACCAAGGCGCGTACGCGTACGGCTTTGACGGGAAGCCTCGCTGTCAAGGTTGATAAGGTTTGGGTCGTAAAAGACGGCGTGGATACTTTGGTGGATATGAAGGATGTCCAGGTCGATGACCTTGTTCGCATCCGCTCCGGTAGCATGATTCCTGTCGATGGTCGCGTGATTGAAGGCGAAGCCTTTGTGAACGAATCAACGATGACGGGCGAATCCAAGGCGGTGATGAAGACTGCCGGCAGAATCGTTTTTGCCGGGACCGTTCTTGAAGAAGGTGCCATTCTCGTGAAGGTCCATGCGGTCAACAGCAATACGAAAATCCAGAAAATCGTGGAACTGATCGACCGTAGCGAAGACTTGAAGGCGAGCGTGCAGAGCCGTGCGGAACATTTGGCCGATAGCATCGTGCCGTTCAGCTTCCTTGGCTTTGGGCTTACGCTCTTGTTGACGCAGAATATCTCGCGTGCGGTTTCTATCTTGATGGTGGATTACTCTTGCGCGATAAAGCTTTCGACGCCGATTTCCGTGATTTCTGCGCTACGTGAAGCGGCGGATATGGACATGACGGTGAAGGGGGGCAAGTACCTGGAAGAGCTTGCTCTTGCCGATACGATTGTATTCGACAAGACGGGAACGCTCACGAAGGCAGAACCGCGTCTCGAAAAGATTATCCCGTTCGGCGAATATTCCGAAAAGCGAATCTTGAAAATTGCGGCATGCATCGAAGAACATTTCCCGCATAGCATGGCTCGTGCGATTGTCAAGGCAGCAATGGAACGCAATATCAATCACGCCGAAGAACATGCCGATGTGCAATACATCGTGGCACACGGTATCGCAACATCGCTCAAGGGCAAGCGTGTGGTCATCGGAAGCAAACACTTTGTCATCGAAGACGAAAAGGTCAATGTTTCTGAAGCGAACCAGGCGATTATTGACGAACAGGCGGGTGCTGCGTCCGTGATTTATCTCGGCATTGGCGGAGAGTTGGCGGGTGCCATTTGCATTGGCGACCCGCCGCGAGAAGAAGCGGTGGATGCCATTCGCGGGCTGCGCGAAAGCGGTATCAAGAATGTGGTGATGCTGACGGGCGATAGCTTGAATGCGGCAGAACGTGTTGCGGAACATTTGGGAATCGATACGTTCTTTGCGCAGGTCTTGCCAGAAGACAAGCACCATTATGTGGAAAAAATGAAGACCGAAGGCAAGCGTGTGATTATGGTGGGTGACGGCATCAATGATGCTCCTGCTCTTGCTGCAGCGAATGTCTCTGTCGCGATGAGCGATGCTTCGGACATTGCCCGCGAAACAGCTGATGTGACGCTCCGCCGCGAGAATCTCGAAGACCTCGTGGAACTGCGTCTCTTGAGCCAAAAACTGATGGAACGCATCTCCGAAAATTACCGCTTTATAGTTGTTTTCAATACAAGCTTGCTTGTAGGCGGTTTTCTCGGGCTCCTCTCGCCGACAACGTCTGCATTCTTGCACAACGTATCGACAATGGGCATTTGCGCAAAAAGCATGACCAAGCTGAAAGTGGAGTAAACGCCAAGGGATTTGTCATTCCCGGCTTGACCGGGAATCTCCCTCTTGTTAAGTATTCCCTTTGCTTTTGGGAATACTTTTTTTACGTTTACTCGGTTTTAACCATTGAAAAATGTTTATTCTAGCCTTGCTTGGAACTTTGAACGTGCAAAGATGATGTAAAGAATCTATATTACTATTGACATATTGAATTAGAGTTGTACTCTTGTTCCGGTATTGAAAAGTCTGGTAAATTTTTCTTGAGCGAAAGCTCTGCTATCCGGGAATAAGACGAACACTCACACCGATCGGGTGTGGGTCGTTGGGCGTATGCCCGCGGTTTTGTTCAGTTTCTGAGACTGACAATTTCCGTTGTGCTTAGGATTGCGGGTTTACCAGAGCCTTCAATACATAAGCCGAGCGATACCATGCCTTTTTTGTTTTCCGAAAAAATGTATGAAGTTGCTTGGTTTGGTCTCTGGATTTTCCGAGGAGACTATGATTATTTGAACAATAGTGCTGCTCGTAGGCTGCCTTTGGCAGAATGGAGAAGACTATGAAAAAAGTAATTGCAGCTTTGACTATGACTATGCTTATGGTTGGATGTGGGGATGAAACTAATGTTTATGGTTATTCGGATGAAGATGTGCAAAATATGTTTGCTGTATTTAAAGATTCTATTGTGCACGATATAACAGATTCTCTTGTAGTGTCTTCGAAAGATACGATTTACAAAGTTTCAAAAGATACTATTTATAAAATAGAGAAAGATACCGTTTACAAGACATCAAAAGATACGGTTTATAAGATTTCTAAAGATACACTACGTCTTACTAGAACAGATACGGTGTATTCTGTAATGAAAAAAGATTCTATTGTATATGTTAATACAACAGATACCGTTTTCAATGTGATAAAAGATTCTGTGTTGATTAGGATTGTTGACTCCGTTTATCATCAAAGGGAATCTATAGTAAATGAAATTCCGAGAGATACGTCTATCACTCTATATGACACGTCTAAACAAGAATCTGGCATTACAATAAGCACTAAGACTTGGAATGGTAAGGTTTATAAAGGCGTGTTCTATGATACTTCGGCTTATGTAGCAGAATACCAGGGCTTCCCATCATATGCAATGTTGAGAAATGATCGAAATAACTCTAGTGTCAGTTACTTTTATTGTTTGCATCAATGCGGAGCAATGACGAAACCTGAAGGTACGGGGCTTTATTCGTCTTGTTGGAATGATAGAGAAAAGATGGGTAAACGTTATGATGGATGGCGTGTATTTAGTTTCGCAGATGTTTTGTCATTAGGTAAGAAAATAGAGTCTATCGTAGGAACTAATACAATATATTTTTATTCCGAACCTGATTTTATAGAATTCGGAGCTGGAGAAAGGACTATTTACCACAATATTTCATCGACTGGAGAAATTACATATTCTATTTACAGTGTGAAAGAAAGTATTTATAGTGATGTAAAATATTTGTGTGCTTATGATTTGAGTGAATAATACGAACGAATTTTTATTCCTTTTAGAAAAGAGCTTATGTGCTTGGACTTTTTTTCATAATGGAGAAAATAATGAAAATTCTATTGCTTGTCATGCTATTTGCTTTGCAATCATTTGTTCTCGCAAACCAATGCTATTTTCAAAGTCGTAGAACTTCCTATGATTCTGGAACATCTATAAAAAAGATTTCGTGTCAATGGTTGGAAAAGTCTCTTCAAAATATTGAATTTTATAATGGTAATGATAATTATGCTCCTTATTATGGGAGACGATTTGGTCAGGAAGGTAATCTTATTGAGGATGCCGATGGACTTATTTATATGACAAAATTTTATTATGCATTAGGAGAGTATCGTTATTATGGACAGATTATATATTATGGCGCGAATGTGAAAAGTTGTAAAACAACGACAAGTTCTGGTTTCTGTGACCAAGTCGAATATAACGATTTCGCAATGTATTTACGAGATTTTTTGAGTTCTTCTGTTCGGCAAAAGAAAAATGAAAAAAAGACGACTGTTGGTGCTTCAAAATCTTTTAGAGATCCTCGTGATGGTAAAACTTATAAAACAGTAAGTATTGGTTATCAAACATGGATGGCTCAAAATTTGAACTATGAAATATATGATGGCTATGGAAGTTGGTGTTATGATGATGATCCTAGCTATTGTCGAAAGTATGGTCGGCTTTATACATATAAAGCGGCGATGGTCGCTTGTCCAAATGGATGGCATTTGCCTTCTGAAGATGAATGGGAAACCTTATATTATAGTGTTGCTGGAAAGTGGAATTCTGGCGAGGCTGTTAAAAAATTAAAAACAAAAAAAGGATGGGGTAAACCTGAGGATGGAGGGAACGGAACAGATGAATTTGGCTTTTCTGCGTTTCCTGCTGGAATGCGCTATAAGGATGGATCTTTTATGGGATATGGCAGATTGACTTTTTTTAGGACCACAAACTCATCGACTGTAGCTGATTTTCCTATGGCAAGTAGTTATGGTGGGTTCAATTTTTATAGTCAAGAAAATGCTTATTCAGTACGTTGCGTAAAAGATTAAATGGATGCTTAGTGCAAATGAAAAAAGACAAAGAAGGTTGGATTGCGGACGATAATGCTGCTTTTTTATCATTAAAAACGGCTTTGCATGCCTATTTTGAAACCTATAGAGTTTCGTTTGAAGAATCTCAAAATCCAATTAAAATTTCCAAATTGGCCAAACCAGAAAAGTTTGATAGTAATCTATACAAGTCACTCTACTTTACAACAATAACTCATTTTCAGAATTTCTTTGAATTGATTTTAAAAGATTTTCTTAGAAAAATTGATGAATTACTAGCTGTGAAATGGAATGAAAAGTTTACATCATCTTTGTACAGGAAAATAAAAAGTAAAGAACTTTGTTCTGATGTCTTTTGTCAATCAATTGAGTTTTCTGAGGCGTTGAAAAGATTAAAAATTATTCAAAAAGAAAATCCGAAGGATGATGTTATCAAGAAAATAGAGTTTCTTTTGGTTAAAGAAAATGATGAAACTCTGGATTTTTTGAATGATTTAAGAAATCGTATATGGCATAGGGGCTTGTATTATCTTTTTTATCCAAAATTAGATTGTTTTATTTGCGGGAAAATTCTTCCCCTTGTTAAACAGGTAACGGACTTAGATTGGTATTCGGAAAATAAAGAGTGGATTTATAAGAATCTGAAATGTGGTGTTGATCCGATTGCTTCTTTGATTAATGAAATTGATAATCCTCCCGTAAATTACGAAAAAATAGCACTGTTGAAGGAAATGGGACGTGCTGCTTATCATAATCCAATAATTCAAATAGATGATAATTGTTCTATTTTAGAAAGGGGGGCCAAAGTAAATTGTAATTATGAAAAAATGAAGTTTGTGAATGCAAAAGTAGAGGGTGCTTGTAATGAATTATTGTTAAAAGTTTATGATTGTCCTGTTTGTGGGCAGAACACATTTTTGAAATATGAATTAGATGATACATCTTTTGATGAAAACGATTGCTATCCTCATTATATTCCTGAAAAGCTTAAATGTGAAACGTGTTCTTTTGAAATTAGGTCAAATATAGAGGATTTAAGTCTTTGTGGTATTAACTGCAAAAATTTTTGGAAAGATCATGATTGAAGAATCTTTTGCAAACGGTTGTTTGCAAAATGAACGATAATCTCTTTGACCTCTTGTTTTTATCTGTTTAGTTTTATACATTGATTTCAGCCGATTAAATGCGGCTGATTTTTATTATATCGTTATTTATATCCTTTGCTAAATGAAGTCTGAGTTTTTACTCAGGTGTTTGTGTTGATTCTCTTCTTGAGAAAGGAATTATATGAGCGAAGGAAATAATGTGACGAGGCGAAACCACGATCCATTTTTTCGTTGGCTGTTTTCTGATGTTGGACATCTTAGAAATCTGTTAGAACTTGCTAGCAAAGTAAATTTTGATGTTGGCGTATTCATATCGGCTATAAATATGGACACTCTTGTCCGTATTCCAGATTCGTATTCAGAGGTTGACGATACGGGTGAAGCGGATTTGGCGTTTCGTGTGAATGTGTCGACAGGTGCTCCGATTTTGGTAGGAATTCTGTTAGAACATAAATCGGGACGGGACCCAAATGTTCTTGATCAGATTGCTCGTTATGTGAATTCTGTGATGAAAATTTATGATAAGAATCATGTATTCCGCGGAATTCCAACGATGGCGATTATCTTTTATAATGGCCGAGAAAATTGGAATCCGCTCAAGAGCCTTGAAGATGGTTATCCAGAGTTTTTTCGTGGTTCTGTCTTGCCTTTCCATTGCGCTTTTGTGAATATGGCTGATATACCCGATAGCGATTGTTTGACTTGCGAAGACGTTGCTGCTGGAATGGGCGTTGTCGCAATGAAGTATGCGTACAATAAGGAAAAAATGTTAGATGTTTTGCCTAAATTCCGTGAAAACTTGCGAAAAATGCCACGCAACGAGGTGTCTTGTTTATTGCAGAAAATAAACATATATTTGAAGGAGTATGTTGATGAAGAACTTCTCAAGGAGCTTGACATGGCTTTTGTAAGTGTTGGACAAAAATACGGTTTTGTGAGTGCCGGTGATGTTTTTCGTCAAAGGCTTGCTGATGCTCGCAAGGAAGTGGATGAAGAACGGAAAAAAGCTGAAGAAGAAAAGCTTAAAACGGCTAGGGGACTTTATGAAGATGGGGTTCCCTTAGAGACTCTCGTTCGTAGATTCAATCTTACGGAAGAACAAATTCACGGAAAGTGATTTTTTTGTAGGGTTTATTAAGTCTATAGCTCTAAAATTCAAAAATGTTTACAAAAAGGTAGTCGAAAGACTACCTTTTTATGGAAATTTTTAAGAAAAAGTGGCGTAATGGTGGTGTTATACCACCTTTGCTGAAAGAATAATGGATTCCCTCCCTTCGGTCGAGAATGACGTCGGGGATGACATTGCGTTAGCGGACTTGCTTATTTGCGCTTCTCTTTTCCGTAGGGCTTGGTGACGTACACGAGAGCGGTGGTGAGCGTGTAGTCGGCGACGAGGGCGGCGGCAAGGCCGATGATGGAGAGTAATCCGACATTGTGCAGTGCGCCCATTGGGCTAAAGATGAACACGAAGAACATCGCGCAGAGAATGAATGTCGTCATGCCCATCGTCTTTCCGATTTCGCGGTAAGAGAGCAGTAGCGCTTTTTTGTAGCTGCCGGTGCGTTCGTAGCCGTATTTGATGTGATTGTTCATGTGGATGGTATCGTCAACGGCGATGCCCAAAATCATCGGCATCACGATCATCGTTATCATGTCGAGCGGCATTCCCGAATAGCCCATGACGCCACCGATTAAAAGCACGGGGGCGACGTTTGGAATCATGCCGATGAGGCCTGCCTTGATGCTCCCGAATGCGAGAATCATCATGATGGCGATGATGACAAATGAACCTCCGAACGAACGCAACAGTCCATTTACGAGCTTGCCGTTCATTTCAGCGTAGTTCACGACTTCACCGACGATTGAAGTTTTAGCGTCCGGGAAAATTTGTGCTGCGTACGATTTTGCAGAATCGAGGTCTTCAACGATTTTCTTGGCGTCGTATCCAGAAAGTTCTATGTGGATAAATGTTGTTTTGTAATCTTCGTCCATGCGTTCAAAGAGCGCGTCGGCATCTGAAATTTCGTAGAGGAACAGCAGTTGCGTGAGCATGTCTTGTGCGTCGGGAATTTTGTAGTATTCCGTGCTGTCGGCGTTTAGCGTGCGGTTCATTTCTTTTACGAGCCTCGTAACGGATTGCACGCGGGGCTTGTCGCCTGAAATTTTTGTAAGCTGGAGCGTGCCGAGCTTTTGCTCTAGCGCTTCGATACGTTTCATGTTGGCGGGATCTTTCAGTGCGTCGTTGTCGTTGAATTCAACCATCACGTTGAAATCGTAAAGGCTTCCGAGTTTTCCGCTGAGCATGTCCATGAGCCTTGTGACGAATGGAATTTTTTCGCCCATCGTTTTTGTGTAGTCCATGTTTACATCAATGTTCATCACGCCTGGAATTTGCGACAACATTATTGCGGCAGAAATGGCGGATACGATACCGCTGTGTCTGCAAACTTTGCGACCGAAAAATTCAAAGAGAATGTCGGCCTTGGTGGCGCCTGCCGTTTTCACCTGCGTTGGGTCGGGCTTTGTATTTTTACCGAAGCTCATGAGAATCGGAATCAAGATGATTACGTATAAATAAACCATGAACACGATGCCTGCCGAAATGCCGCCAATCCAGCGAATCGGGCGGATGCCTGCGAACAGGAACGAAATCAGCGAGGCGACTGTAGTGATAACAGTGAAGAGGATCGGCCAGCCTGTTTCTTCGACGGCGTTTATCACGGATTCACGACGGTTGCCCGTGCGCCTAAAGTGCATGCGGAACGAATTAATGTAATGGATGGAGTAGCCGACCGAAAGTGCCATGCCTAAAAGTACGGGGAGTGCGACCATGCTTTCGTCGCCGATGATGCCGAACCAAGCGTTTACGCCGAGCACTGAGGCGATTCCTCCGACGGTTGCTATGGCGGGGACGATGACTCCGCGCAAAGAGCGTACGAATAAAATAAGGCATGCGAGCATGACGGCGAAGCCGAAGATAATGCGCATAGCGCATTCACGCGAGATGACTTCGTTTTCTTCCATTTCGGTGTAGCTCATACCGGTCGGCAAGAACTGGAATTTATCGCTTTGGAATTCTTCGGAGAGAATGACGTTGCGAGCAAATGGTGCAATGCTGTCTTTGCCGAAATCAACGCCGCCTTCGTACGATTTTAACGAGAGAATGACCCAGGTTTCTTTGGCGTCGTCAGAGACGATGTTGTTCACGAGCGATTCGCGGCTCATGATGAGCGATTTCTTGGCGGCGAGTTGTGCTGAATCTGTCGGGATGCCGCTTTCGAACGGGTCGATGACTTCAAAGCCCTCGTTGTTTGCGATGGGGATGGATAAGTTATGCGTGAGTGAAACGACGCGGTCTGCGTAAGGGACTTCATTTTCGAGGCGTTTTGAAAGTCGGTCGATGGCGCTTAAAACTTCGGGCGCAAAAACATCGTTAGCACGGACCATCACCATATAGCCGTCATCGCTGCCGAAAATCTCGTTGAAGTGAGCTTGATCGATTTTGACTTTATCCCAGTCGTCGAACCATTCTTCTTCGCTGCTGGTCATTTGCAGTTGCGGAAGTCCGAGGCATGCAATGAAAGTTACAAGAATTGTTGCAAGTAAAATCAGCCAACGGAATTTGATTTGAAAACGCCCCAGACGGGCGAAAACTTTATTAACGCGAGAAACTTGCATGTTTCCTCCCCAAAAATTTTGCCCGAAAATAACATAACGAGTTTTGTTTTTCTACTCCAATCGGACGCGTTAGGAACAAGTGATGATATAGTATGTGTGGAAAATGTTAAACGGGGCTAAACTGCGTCTAAATGGAGTAGCATTTTTTGTGGGATTTTTCAAGTTTTGGCGGCTATGAGAACTACTGGTAAAAAATCTTCGAATACATTGGTGCGTGACCTCGTGAATGTGGGCATTTTTGGTGCACTTTACCTTGTTCTTTCTGGACTTGGAGCGAGTATCGGTTTTATTCCTGCGTTTATTGTGGTTTCCACATGCGTAGTGAGCTTGGTGACGAGCGTCCCGCTATTCCTTTTCTTTTCGAAAGTCGAAAGACCTTTACTTTGCTGTGTGCTACTTTGCACGCTTTTCGGCGTTGTCATGACAATCTCTGGTCATGGAATTTCTTTTGGTTTACTTTGTGTGATATATGGCGTTTTGGCGGGCCTTTGCTTAAAGCTGTTCCATAAAAATTTTGTCGGTTGCCTGCTTGCTAATGTGATGATAAGTTTTGTACCTTCTTCGATGATGATTCCACTTTGGTCTTCGACCGAAGAATATTTGGCGTATTGCAGTTCTATTTGTGATAAGGCTTATATTGCTCATTTGGCGGAGCTTTCTAGCAGCTATTGGCCTTTGATTGGTCTTTTTGGATTTGGTGCCGCAGGTGCTGTGGTGGGTGGCTTTATTGCTCGTCGCATGATGAAAAAGCATTTTGAACGCATCGGACTTGCAAAATAGCGTCATTGCGAGGAACGAAGTGACGAAGCAATCTAGGAATCTAGCGTTTGCATTAGATCCGCGTACAAAATTGTTTTTAGCGGCGGTGGCGAATGGGATGATTTTTTCCGCTCCGCTAGTCTATAGCTTGTTGATGGTTGTTGTAGCGTCTATTTTGCTGTTGCTTGAGGGAAAGTGGAAATTTGTTTGCACTTTCTTTTTTGTTTATTTGACTGCTGGCTTTTTCTTTGATTTTGTGAAAAATTTGGATATTGGTACCTCGGGTACGATAATTCTTGCGTCGTTGTTTTTGATGTACCGTATTATGCCGGCCTGCGCTGTGCTTTATTATGTGATAACAACTACCAAGGTCAATGAATTTTTGGCATGCATGTCGCGAATGCATGTTTCGAACAAGGTGACGATACCCTTGATTGTGATGATTCGATTTTTCCCGACGGTGTATGATGAATCCCGTGCGATTGGCAATGCCATGAGAATGCGCGGAATTCGCTTGTTCAGTTTGCGAACGCTGAAAAATCCGGTGGCGTTTCTTGAATATCGACTAGTTCCACTTTTGGTTTCTGTTACGAAAATTGGTGATGAACTTTCGATTGCGGCGGTGACGCGTGGACTCTCGGCAGATACGAAACGCACCTGCATTGCAACGATTGGATTCCGCTGGGTGGATTTTGTTGTAATTGCGTATTGTGTTGCTGTTGTTTTGTTTTATGTCATTCCCGGTTTAACCGGGAATCTCCCTTCCGTATAGCATTGAAAAGGAGATGCCCGCTTACTTCGGCTTTGCTCAGCACAGGCTCTGGCGGGCATGACAAGGTGGAAAAATGAACATCTCCCTAAAAAATATTTCCTTTTCTTACTCTGATTCCCTTGACGATGCGATTCTCAAGAACTTGAATTTGGAGATTTGTTCGGGCGAGTGCGTTGTGCTGGCGGGTGAATCGGGCTGCGGAAAGACGACAATTTCAAAACTCATTAACGGTTTGATCCCGCATTACCATTCGGGAACGATGGATGGCGATGTGCTGCTCGGCGACAAGAATACTGCCGATATGACGCTTGCCGAAATCTCAAGGGTTGTGGGTTCCGTTTTCCAGAATCCGCGTTCGCAGTTTTTCAACATTGACACGGATTGCGAGCTTGCGTTTGGTTGCGAAAATTTGGGAATGAATCCCGAAGAAATCAAACAGCGCGTGGAGAATGTTGTTCAGGAATTTCATTTAGAGCATTTGCTGGGCCGTAGCATCTTTAACCTTTCGGGCGGCGAAAAGCAGAAAATCGCGTGTGCGTCTGTTTCGGCGACAGGACCTGAAATTTTTGTGCTCGATGAACCTTCTGCAAATCTGGATCTCAAGACGATTGCGGATTTGAAGGAAATTGTTTCGCGATGGAAAAAGGCGGGGAAGACGGTCGTTATCGTGGAGCATCGCCTTTACTATTTGCGTGATGTCGCCGACAGAATTTGTTATGTGAAAAACGGGCAAATTGCGTACGAATGGACTCCCGCAGAACTTGAAGCCAAAGGCCCGGAATATGCGGCAAGCCTCGGACTACGCTGCATGAATCTAGGGATGTTGAGTGAAAATGGAGATGCCCGTTTTCACGGGCATGACAAGATTGTGATGGATGTTCAAAATTGTCATTCCCGGCTCGACCGGGAATCTCCTTCTTCGACCGAATCCATAACATTCACCAATCTCACTTTCTCTTACCATCGCAAGCATCCGATTTTGGATATTGACCGTCTTGAACTCCCATGTGGACAAATTACAGCGCTGATTGGTCATAATGGTGCGGGCAAATCGACGCTTGCCCAAGTGCTGTGCGGCTTGCAGGGGTGCTGGCGTCAAAAGCGTGCAGCACGCAAACGCGGCGCATACCTAATTATGCAAGACGTGAACCACCAGCTTTTTACTGAAAGCGTTCTGGACGAGGTTTTGCTGGGCATGAAACCGCAAAATGAAAAACTTGCTCTTGAAATTCTTGAGGGGCTCAATCTCAAGCAATATGCGGACAATCATCCGATGGCTCTTTCGGGCGGGCAAAAACAGCGTGTCGCTGTAGCGAGCGGAATTTCAAGCGGCTGCGAAATTGTTGTTTTCGATGAACCGACAAGTGGCCTTGATTATAGGCAAATGCTTGCTGTTTCTGCAACGCTTAAAAAACTTGCTGCAAGCGGAAAAACGCTACTCGTGATTACGCATGACCCTGAATTTATTTTGAATAGTTGTCAATCCGTGGTTCGCATGGAACACGGAAAAGTCGTAGAACAGTATCCGCTGTTAGGGAATGAGAAACAGCTTGTCAAGGCAATGGTGGAATGAAAACGGATGCCGAGTTTTCGACATCCGATTTAGCGTGAATGCGTAATGTTTTTTTGTCGCGCCGCCCAGTAAACTTATTTCTTGAAATACACCATGTTCACGGTGTGGCCTTGAATCTTTTTACGCACAACATACCGTCCTTGCGGAAGTCCTTGCGTGGTGACGCCCAAATAATGACCGTTCATGTCAAAAATCCCAACGGTGGTTGCGGTCCCGGCCATGCGTGGCGTGGTTGCGATACTGGTGGTACTTGTGTCAGGCTTGATTGTTGCTATGTACTTGTCCCAACCGGGCATGTCTTCGAGAGTAATGATACGCTCGTCATTCATGTTGCTTTTCCATACACCATCTTTTGTTTGGCCGGGCCAAGTTCCGCTCCAGGTGCTGTACCACGGCATCCACCAACTCCATACGGCTTCGTCGGTATGCATGTTGTTCACATCGGGAATGGGGCCGTTTTCGCTGAGTGCGATAATTTTCGTGCTTTTCGATGCGTTTTTGAATTTGTCAAAGGCGCTTGCGTTACTGGAATGGTCGTTTGCGCTATTGTAGATGTCGATGGAGAGTACATCGTAATATTCGCTACCCGGATCCCAAGAGTTTACGGTGCTTCCTTCAGGGTTATAGACCCAAATCATGTTTTTTACACCCTTGACTTTGACCATGCGGTCATAGACGAGGCGATAGAGGGCTGCAAACTGTTCACCGGAATTGATACTCCACCAGAACCACTTTCCACCCGCTTCATGCAAAGGACGGAAGATTCCCGCTACACCTTCTTTCTGCAATTCAAGAAAGTAATCGGCGATGTGGTCAATGTCGGCTACGATTCCTTTGTAAGCAGCACTTTCGGTATTCCATTCGGTGGTGCCTGGCTTGAAACCTGTAGAGAAATCGAAATCGGTGTATTCGCCTCCGTTCGCAGCGCTTTGAATGTAGAAGGCATCTTTTTTGTCTAGCGGATCTTTCCAGTGCCAAGTGAATGCCGGGATGCCGCCCGCTTTCCAAAGGCCTTTCGCGATGGAAATTGCTTTGTCCGTGTATTCCTTGTTCCAACTTTCATTTGCCTTCGGACCGCTTGCAAACAAGAAATCTAAACCGACAAGAGCCGGGTACTTTCCCGTACGTGTGAATGTGTATTTTACATCGTCGTGCGTCTTGAAGTCGGCTCCCATGGTGTAACCGCTCATGTCGCCGGTCATCATACCGCTAATCGTTTTTTTGCCAAAGTTTTCTCGCAAAAAACTGTAGAGTTTGACGGCACTTTCGGTGGCGTTCGGGGTAACTGGCATTGCTGATATTTTGAAAGGGGAGGATTGATAAGGCTCAACCTCAATATAGTCCACGCTAATCCAGCCCCAGTATTTCTCGATAGAGATTGTGTTTGTCCCAGCTTTAAGTGTTGCGACTGTCGTGACATCCGCCCATGAAGTAGTGGCGTTAAAGTCGATGGTGCCTGCGGTTGCACCGTTTACTTTCAAGTAGTTTGCTTTGAAATCCCCAGCCTTGTAATGGATGGTTACTTGGTACTTGCCCGCACTCTCTGCGGTGACACCATTAAAAGAAATATTTCCTTCTTGCAAGTCGGCATAACCCGTTCCCGAAACTCCGGATGCGTTGACATTTTTTGCTCCTCCGGAAAGAGTCGCTGCTTCAGCTTCGTACTTAGTTGCAAATGCCATACTCGAAAGAGCAAGAATCAAAATAAGGAAGTTTTTTCTTTTAATCATAAGGGTTCCTCCATTTTACGAAATTATATTCCCCAAGTATATTTATCAATTGTTTTTTTCGAATGGTGTGGACAAAAATGTCCACGAATTGTATATTTTTTTTACAAGACGTCAGGAAATGAAACGATTTTTCAAATAGGGTCATTTTATATCCGGCGAGAGCTTTATGTTTGCAAAAAACAAAATCAACATCTACGACTATTCGGACTACCGTAAGTTCCTGCAAGAGTTCTATGAACTCGAAAAATCGCTGGATTCCTCGTTCAGTTATCGAGTGTTTGCTGCGGCGGTTGGCATGGACGCAAGCCTGCTTTTGAAAATATTGCAGGGTAAACGCCACATTTCTCCGAAATGCATAGATGTTTTCGTTAATTTTTTCCATTTCAAGGATGCCAAGGCGGAATACTTCCGCGAAATGATTGCTTACGGCAAGGCGAAAAACGATGAGGATGTGCGTAGCCATTTTGAAACGCTTCAAAAAATGCGACCTGCAGCTTGCCGAGAACTCGACGAAGCCCGGTACCGCTATTTTCAGCAATGGTATTATCCGATGATCCGCTCGGCGCTCGATGTATTCAATTATCGCGGTACACAAGATGCTGCCGCCCTTGGGGAATGCTGCATTCCAAAGCTTTCCGCTTCGCAAGTAGAAAACGCTGTCGATGCTTTGTTGCAGCTCGGACTTGCGCATGCCCGCAATGACGGTCGCGTGGTTCCGACCGAAGCTCATCTCAAGACTATGGAACACTGGCTGAGTGCCTGTATCAGCGATTACCAAAGCAGCATTGCGGAACTGGCCGGCAAATCCATCCAGAATACTCCCAAAGAAAAGCGCGATATCAGCACGCTCACGATGGCTCTTGATTCGCGACAAATTGATAAAATTCGTGAAATCCTCGCCAAAACGAGAAAAGCCATCGTAAACGTAGTCAATGCGATGCCTCCGCAAATTTGCGATAGCGTTTATCAGTTAAACTTTCAGTTGTTTCCGATGATGAAAAAGGAAGAACAATGAAAAAAGGTATGGAAACTTCGTTTTGTGTTTCGTTTTGCGCCTTGCTTTGCCTGTCGCTGTTTTTAGGTTGTTCAGAAAGCAATACCGCAGGTGCCACAAGTGAAACGACAAATGGAATTGCCTTCAAAGTCGTTGACAGTTTAAATAAGCCGTTCGCTTGCGCACAAATGAAGGTATATTCGAAAGACGCCTTCTCGGTCATTGATAGCGCCCTTTCGGATTCAAACGGACGAGTTTCTTTTAATGACAAACTTGGCATCTGCACAGACCAAGGCTGTTTTGTAGAAGCCCTTGCGGGCAAAGATTCCGCATTCATGAGTTGGTCGCCGGTCGATTTTGCAGATACCTCGGTTCAGAAAATTGCATTGTTGCCTTCGGCTTCGCTCATTGTACGTACTGGCGTTTCGACCCAAGAAATCGAAGGCCTGTTAGAAAATGTTCAACTGGAATCGACCCCCTATTTTGCAAACCGCTTCGGTAGCGAGTATGTGTTTGCGCATGTGCCGGCAGGGTCCTTTACTATTGTTGCTGGAGATTCGACCGTCGCAGAAGTGGCGCTTGCGCCAAACGAATCCGCAGATACGCTCGTTCCTGTTCCAGGAAAGTCTGTTGAGTATGTTTTCGAAGACTTTGACGATGGAGATAGTTTGAATAACCTTGCCAAAACTTATCCTAACTACGGATGGTATTTTAATGCTGTTGGCAAAGCGAATTTTGCAATACCTGATAGTGCTGAAAGTTTCTCATCCGTATTAAAAGAAGATAAAGATCATGGAAAGTATCTCGCTGTTAAATTCGCAATAGATACAGGCTTCGTTTTGCTCGGAACTCATCTAGGACTTGATACAGGATTTTTCGACCTGAGCAATCTCACGGCGATTCGCCTTACGGTAAGAGGCGACTGTGAATTGAATATCGCTTTGGAACATTACCGTGAAGTTGGAGAAAATACCTTTAAAAAATCGTTATGGAAGGCCAAAGCGACTGAAAACTGGAATGAAATCATTCTGCACCCCGGCAAGGAAGTTCTTGAAGAAAGCTCCTATCAAGTGGAATGGAAGGAGATTTCCCACGAAATCGGTCTGTTTAGCATTTTTATGAGAAGCGGAACTTATCTAGAAGTTGACAAAATCGTGTTTGAAGGAATTGATTTCAAATAAGCGATTAATGATGCTGTAAAGGCTGGTCTTTTAAACGCGAGTGTTTGACCATTGCCGTCATCACAATGTGCATCAGTAAATCGCCTCGAGAATTTCTTCGGGAGTAATCCCCTGCGCAAGCGCCGTCGCCACTTCTTCTTGCAAAAGAGCGCCCGACTGCTGCGTCACAAGCGACACCAGGCGAATCAACTCCACCTCGCGCTTTTCCACAAGCGGAGTCGCCGCCGGAACCTCGTTCTGCGTGAAGTTGTCCATCACGGCACGCAGTTCCTTGTCCTGCGAAAGCGCCTTCGCCTCGCCCTGCGGACAGCAGTCACATGCGGCAAGCACCGCACCCATACCAAGCATCGTCATAATCGTCCCTAGTTTCATGGTTTGTTCCTTTTTTATCTACACCTTTAATATAAACAAATGCGCAATTCCCGCAAAATACCATTTTTTCATGCTCAGTATGCACGAAGCGCATAGTGAAGCCTGCCAAGGGGATTGATTCCCCTAGAAGATGTTATACATGACTGTTTAGGCAATCAAGCACCGCACTTTTGTAAACAATTTTGCCTATGAAACTGCGGAAATAAACATTGAAGTAAAACATCTTCAACCTTTAAAATTCTATCAAAATGATGAAGTTGTCGTTGATTTGGAGTAAAATATGAAAAGATGGATTCAAAAGGGAACATCTTTTTCTGTAAAAATGTATTTGTCAGATGAATGCTTCTATAGCCTTCTTTTGGACTTTGCCTTTGAGTTCGGCGACTTGCCTTTTATCGCCAATTAGTATTAGTATATATTTGTTATTGGAGGTCTATTATGCGAGTGATTTCACAAGAATTCAAGCAGATGCTGAAAGATAGTGATGTGTTGTATTTGCAGACGGCGGGTATCACATACAAAAGTAACTAAAATTACAAAATCTTGAATATAATCGACTAGTAATAGACTAAGACAAATCGGGATTTGTGGAGGGAATGATGGAAAATTGCAGGAAAACTGAACGAGAAAGAATGACAAATGGAGAATCTTTTTTTACAAATGACCCGCAGCTCATGGAGGATAAGAAAAACGCTCGTATCCTCTGTTCTCGTTTTAATAGTTCTCCGGAAGATGAGTCCTTAAGAAAAGCATTGTTAAAACAACTATTCGGGCACTGCGGGGAGAGGATAGCCATCAAGCCCCCGTTCCATTGTGATTACGGATATAACATCTTTGCGGGCGATGACTTGTTCATAAACTTTGACTGCGTGTTCCTGGATGCAGCTCCGATTCGGATTGGAGAACATTGTATGATCGGACCTAAAACCTGTATATATGCAATCGGTCATCCGTTGGACGCAGAATCAAGAAGAGAAAAGATTGGTATCCCTAAGCCGGTCACCATTGGCGATAATGTCTGGATCGGCGGTGGAGTCACGATTCTTCCGGGTGTATCCATAGGAGATAGCACGGTAATCGCTGCTGCTTCTGTAGTAACTAAATCTTTTCCTGATCATGTGGTGATTGCAGGAAACCCAGCAAAAATCATAAAGAATATTGAAGAATAACTTCCAGTTTTTGGAGGAGAACATGCGCATAGATTTCAATGAGATTGCATCCATGACGTTTCCAGGCATAGATAATGGCACCGGTATGATGAGTGCCCGTATGTATAACGATGAATCGGGAAAGTATGACTTTCGTGTTGTGGATAAGTCCGTGGCTTAGAATGGCGATTTTGACCATCATAAAGGACTTGTGTTTAAAATCTTAAACATTACTGGGGACTTCAACACCAAAGTTCTACATCGCCCTGTAACCACTACACACTTGTGCACTAAATATAAGTTGCCAGAACGCGATTGTCAAGAGGTTTATGCATTTTTTCTCTTTCATCGGTACACAAGGTTGTGTACCAGGCATGTGCTTAAATATATATCTATTCCACCGAAAATGTAGCCTTCACGTTCCCTTTGCCGAGAATCTGCTGGAGGCGTTTCTTGTTTACGTTGTCGATACGGGCAAGGCGCGTGAAATTCCAGGAATTCTTGTCGTAGTAGATGGTGATGGAGTTGCCCTGGTAAAGGATGATGTCGCCTGCGTCGGTGTCGATTTGCTTGTCGTTGCGTGGGAAACTGCGCGGCAGGTCAGCCACCTTCTCGAAGCTGCCGTGGTCGTGCATGTCGAGCGTCATGTCGCCCTGCGCGAGGAATTCGGCGAAGGCCTTGGCCGAGGAATTTTCTTCGAGCGTTGTCGTGAAGGTGGTGTCGTTCACATGGATCTTGAGTTTCACGGGAGCCTCCGTTTGGGCAGATGAACTTGCGGATGATTTCGGCGTCTGGGTTTCGGGCTGCGACGAATGGCTCGCGGCATCGCTGCAGGCCACGAGAAAGAACAACGCTATAAGGACAATGTTTCGCATACATACAATATAAATAATTGTGCGAGCGATTCAAAATACTTATTTGCTATGACTCACTATGCCTTTTGCGCATAGTGAACCGATGGCGAGAACCGAAACAAGCGTCAAAACGGCACCCACAACTAGGACGATCGAGACGCTTGTGGCAATGTCGCCCATGCCGACCAGCGGAGAAACGATTCCGCCCATCAAGAAGCCCGATGCCCCGATGGCTGCGGCTGCGGTGCCTGCATTTGCGCGTTCCGCATTCAAAGCCAATGCGTTTGCGGGGGGCTGGCTCATGCCGAACATGAACGTAAGCCCCATGAAGGCGACCTGCAGAAGCGGGAGTAAAGCGTGCGTCATGAGTGCGGCAGCAACAGCAATTGCGAAAACGAACATTCCCGTACCCGCGATTTTAAGGGCCTTGAATTCGTTGCCGACTTTACCCGACAACGCGCAACCGATGGCCGTGAAAACGGCGTTCAGCGCAAAGCACAGACTAAAGCCGACGGGCGAAAGACCGTAGATTTTTTGGTAGATAAAGGGCGAAGACGCGATATACCCGAACAAGATAATCATTGGAAATGTGCATACCAAGAAATACGATACGTAGGCGCGGTTCTTGAATATTTTTACATACAAGCTAAAACTAGCAAAGACAGTTTTTTTGCTGCGGCGTTTTACCGGGAGCGATTCCTGGAATTTCCCTGACATAAAGAGCAACAGCGCTCCATACAGGAGCAACACAGCGAAAGTTCCCTTCCAGCTCATGAAATTAAGCAAGAATCCGCCTAGCACCGGGCTATAATCGGGGCGACTCCGTTCACAGCGCTCACCATCGCAAGGAACTTGGTGAGGACGGGGCCACGGTAGGAATCTGCCGAAATGGAACGTGCTATCACGATTCCGCCGGATGCCGCCATGCCCTGCAACAAACGAAACACGTTGAAGGTTACGATGTTCGACGCGACAATGCAGGCAACAGTCCCGCAAACAAAAAGCAACAGACAAACTAGCAACAACTTTTTGCGGCCGTACTTGTCGCTCAGCGGGCCTACAAAGAGTTGCCCCACCGAAAGCCCGAGCATGCTCATGGTGAGGCTCAGCTGAGCCATCGAGGGGCTTGCTGCAAAGTAGTCTGCTAGGCTCGGGAGGGCCGGCAAGTAAAGGTCCGTCACGAAGGGGCCAAATGCCGAAAGCAGTCCAAGCAGCAGCATAAGGAAAGTGAATTTCTGTTTTCCGCTCATAAATTCCTCTTGACGAAACCGCACGGAATCGCCATAAAAAAAGCCCGCAAAGCCTTACAACTGGACTTATGCGGGACCGCTACACGTTGATTTCGCAAGCGAATTTAGGAAAAAATTTTTCCGTTGGCAAGTTCTTGACAAAGGCAAAAAAATAATTTTATCTATCTTTTCGTTTGTGACAGGCATCGAAGAACAATTCAACGGCAAGAAACTCCTTGTCAAGAAGCTCATTCCGTTCGGGTTCACGAAGGAAGGCTCCAACTATGCACTCGTCCGCGAAATACTTGGCGGGCAATTCCGTCTAGAAATCAGAGTGGAACGGGGCAAGAAAGTTTCTGTCAAGGTGTTCGACAACGATTCCGGCGAAGAATACCTACTGTTTTCGGTGCTGTCAGTGCAGGGACCCCTCGTGGGCCGCATCCGCAAAGAAGTTTTCACTATTACGGATAAATTTATCGGCGAATGTTTCGAAACGCAGATTTTCAAAAGAAAATCAGCAAACGACCTGATTGGCTACGCGGTGCAAAAATATGGAGACAAGCCCGAATATCTGTGGGAACGGTTTCCGCAATTCGCCGCCATCCGCAAGCACGAAAACAAGAAATGGTATTGCCTATTGGGGACTGTCGAAAAATCAAAAGTTGGCCTCAAAGGCGACGAGATTATCGAAGTGGCGAACTTCAAGATAGTCCCGAAGGAATTGCCGGAACTCCTGAAAAAGCCCGGCTACCTCCCCGCATACCATATGAACAAGAAAAGCTGGGTAACGGTCATTCTTGATGGGACTGTGTCGCTAACCGAAATCAAAAAATTGCTGGATAAAAGCTATACGCTGGCGTGAGAAAGCGGCCCGCAATTCGCAGGCCGCTTTTGTTCAGATACCGGCTCTGAGGCCGGAATAACGTTTTGTTTAAACGATCATTTTTACTTCAAGTTCGTCTTGAAGAATTCGTTCAGCTTTTCGAAGGGGATTTTTTCCAGGTTGTCGTAGAGGTCCACGTGGGAGGCTCCGGGGATAACGAGGAGTTCCTTGTTGCCGACGGTCTTGCTCCAGTTCTTGGTGGCGTCGAGTTTTGCGGGGACGTTCGCCTTCTTGCCGGTCATCTTTTCGAATGCGCCTTCGCCGAAGTAGCGGCTGTGGGCCTTTTCGCCGTGGATGATGAGCACCGGGTTACGGATTTCGTCGGCATACGCGAGGAGCTTCGTGTTCATGAGCGAGGTGCCTGCGGAGGCGGCCCAGCCCTTGTTGCTGTTGAGGGAGCGCTTGTGGTAGCCGCGCGGGGTCTTGTAGTAAGCGTAGTAATCCTTGACAAAGTAAGGAGCGTTGTCCGGGAGCGGGTCAATAACACCACCGGCCAGGTCATACGTGCCGTTCTTGAAATCCTTGGTGCGCTGGGCCATCAGAGCCTTGCGGGCTTCGTTACGGGCGTCGGCGTTGTTTGCGGAATCGAAGTAGCCGTTCGCGGTTACGCGACTCATGTCGTACATGGTCGAGGCGACCGTCGCCTTTACGCGGGTATCGATGCCGGCAGCGTTAATCGCCATGCCGCCCCAGCCGCAAATGCCGATGATGCCGATGCGTTCCGGGTCAACATTGTCGCGGGTCGAGAGGAAATCTACAGACGCCATGAAGTCTTCGGTGTTGATGTCCGGGCTGTTCATGTAGCGCGGCTCGCCGCCCGATTCGCCAGTGAAGCTCGGGTCGAATGCGATGGTCAGGAATCCGCGTTCCGCCATCTGCTGGGCGTAAAGGCCGCTGGACTGTTCCTTGACGGCTCCGAACGGGCCGGAGACTGCGATTGCGGGGAACTTGCCGTTCACCTTGAGGCTCGTGTCCTTGGGCACGAACATATCGGCGGCGAGTTCAATGCCAAAGTGGTTCTTGAAAGTGACCTTAGAATGTTCGACCTTGTCGCTCTTGGGGAATACCTTGTCCCATTCGGCGGTGAGCGTGAGCTTGTTCATATTTTCTTCCTTTGTCTGTTGTGCTGCTTCTGTTGCGGACTTTGTTGTCGACAAGGTCCCTGATAAGGTTGGTGAGCCTGTCGAACCAGCCGAAGGGGCTTTTTCGGGGGTGCATGCCATCAGGGTGCATGCGGAAACCACGGCGAACGCTGCTTTTAAGAATTTGGATTTCATGATTTATCTCCTAATAAAAATTTCGACTTAATTTGTCATGCCCGTCTCCGAGCGGGCATCTCCTTTTACATTTTTAATATTATTTATTCCCTGTACAATAGCAATTGCTTATTTACTATGGTTTGTTATGCTTTTTAGGCATGGATATTTAATAAACAAATTCAATCAGGTTGCTGGCCGTCGTGAGCTTTCCACAGGCATTCCGTCAATGCAAAGTCTGAAAATTTTGCCAAGAACGAGGAATCTTCAGGGCTACAAGCGTAAATACCAAAGCGGATTTTTCCAGCACCTTCCCACATGTGGCAAATGCGCATTTGCGTGAAGTTTTTTCCATCTTGCGAGCATTCTACGCAATAGTCACTTTCTCGACGGCTAAAGCGGAACCACATCGTTTTAATTTCGGCACTGATAGCAGTCGTAGCCCAGTCGGAATAACCGTGGTTGGTTACAACCGAACCAAGATGCTGGAATTTTTCATTTTCGTATTCAACAGATGCTTTCAGCCAATTTTCAGAATCAAGATACATAGCGATTCCGCACTGATCGAAGCGATGATGGCTTCCAGAAAAATCTGTTTTCATGACAAACGAGAAAAATTTTTCCTCCGTTTCAATCTGAAGAACCGGCGCATTGTCGTTGCGAAAACGGTAATAAGTTCTTTGCCAGAGATCCGTATGCGGATCGGTCACGATGCAAATTTCATCCTCGCCAACTTTGTAAGTTGCAGGTTCGCGAGTCCATTTCAGGTCGGCAGTGTCAAAAACTTGCTTCATGAGGAATACCTTTTTTCATAGCTGATCACCCTTTATTAAACTTTACTTCCCATGGCGAACGCTTTTTTCAGGAGCGCGGAATCTTTCTTGACATCGCCGGCGCTTTCGGCACCTGTGGCGCAGAGAGCGCCCTTGAGCTTCACGCCGTCAAAGCAGGCAATCCATCCGCCAATGCCGCGTTTCGCAATGTTCATAGCCTTTGCGTCGGTGTCGGCGGCAGAAGTGAGCAGGTAAATTTCGCGGAACTTGTAATCGCTGGAATAGAGGGAATTCGCGCGGTCGAGCATCGTCTTGAGCTGGCCGCTCATCTCGTAATAGTAAATCGGTGTCGCGAACACGATGACGTCGGCCGATTCCATCTTCTTGGTGATGGCGGGAGCGTCGTCCTTGATGACGCACTTGCCCTTCTTCTGGCAAGCGAGGCAGCCCATGCAAAAACCGATCTTCTTGCCGCGTAGCGACTCGAATTCCACCTTGTTGCCCGCCTCGGCGGCACCCTTCGCGAACTCCTGCGCCAGAGTTTCGGAGTTGCTCCCCTTGCGCAAGCTGCTGGACAAGACCAATACTTTTTTCATAGGTTCCTCTCGGTTGAAGTCTTTACATGTTCAAATATACCTCCATTTTTCAGATATTGCAAATACTTTGTTTTCATAACTAGATATGCTTATTAGGCATAGATTTAAGGCGGAAAACTCGCAATACGGCGCATACTTCGTTGAATTTTACTTGCAATTATTCTTAAAATTTTGTATTTTAGGAAAGGAGGTTCCCCATGCCCTGTATTTTGCCAGTTTCTGATTTGCGCAATTATAACGAAGTTCTTCAGAACGTGACCGAAGATTCTCCAGTCTTTTTGACCAAGAACGGTCGCGGTTGTTACGTTGTAATAGACATCAAGGAATACGAACGCATGGTCGCCGAACTGAAGTTACAGAAGGCTCTTGCCGAAGGCGAACGCTCCGCCGAACAGGAACGATGGCTTTCCGCCGCTGATGTGCGGAAAAAATACGAGGTCTAGATGCCCTCCATCGTATTTTCGCCAAAAGCCGTCGAAGATTTAGACGGCATCAACGCTTATATAGAATCCGAGCTAGGCAGCCCTAAAGTGGCAAATGAAAAAATCATTGAAATTCTTGACGCCATTGACAACCTAGCCGTTTTCCCCGAGATCGGCCCTTCGTTAAGAGGTAAGGTAAATAGCTTGACGAAGTATCGTTGCCTTTCTGTCAGCGGGTATTTGGTCTTTTACCGGAACGAACGTGATAAAGTTTTTGTCATTCGAATTTTGAATAGCCGGATGGACTATCTGAGGATTTTGAGATTGTAATCAGTTATTCCTTCCGGGCATTATTTTGCAATTTCATACCCGCAGGGCTTGAATTTTATTAGTTTTCGGGTATGGAACTTCGAGTTTTGCGGTATTTTCTGGAGGCGGCGCGGTTGGGGAATGTCTCGCGCGCGGCGGATAATCTTTGCGTGACGCAGCCGACGGTGAGTCGCCAGCTCAAGGAGTTGGAGGAGGAACTGGGCGAGAAGCTTTTCGAGCGCACGAACTACGCGATTCGGCTGACGCCTGCGGGGGAACTCTTGCGGGAGCGTGCGGAGGATATCCTTTCGATGGCGGACAGGACGGTGCAGGATTTCAAGTCGCTTAAGGAAGACGAGGTGGTGGGTGAAATCGCCATTGCCTGCGCGGAATCGCGGAACGTGAACTTTCTTTCGAAATGCATCGCGATTCTCCGGGACGACTATCCGAAGATTAAGTACAACTTATATTCGGGCGACAGCGAGCGCGCCCTGGAAAAGTTGGACAAGGGCATTTTTGATTTCGCGGTGGTTGTAGATAACGTTGATTTGGAAAAGTACAACTGCCTTGCGGTGCGTTCGGTGGATCGCTGGGGCGTGGTGATGCGTCGCGACGACCCTTTGGCCAAGCGGGATTTCATCGAGCCGAGGGACTTGCTCGACAAGCCGCTGATGGCGTCGCGCCAGGCGATGGTGGCGGATTTGCCGAAATGGTTCGGCGACGATATTTCGAAGCTGAACGTAATTGTGGGGCTCGATCTTTCGTACAACGGTTCGGTGCTTGCCAAAGAGGGCACGGGCTACCTGCTCACTTTCGACGGCCTTGTGGATACGAGCCGTACTTCGCGCCTGTGCTTCAGGCCTCTCATGCCCGAACTCACCACCAACATGTACATCATTTGGCGGCGGGGCCAGCAGTTCACGCGGGCGGGCGAACTTTTCCTCGATACGCTCCGACACGTGCTGGGGGAATAAAAAAAGGAGATCATTCTCATGCTTAAAATTGAACAATATAATACAAAGTATATCAACGACGCGATTGAAATCTGGAACGACATTGTCGAAGACGGCATCGCGTTTCCGCAAATGGAACAGCTTACCCCGCAGACGGGAGACGAGTTTTTCAAGTCGCAGTCGTTCACGGGCGTCGCCATCGACGCAGATTCCGGCGAGGTTGTGGGGCTGTACATTCTCCACCCGAATAATGTCGGGCGCTGCGGGCACATTTCGAATGCAAGCTATGCAGTCAAGAAGAACAAGCGCGGCCAGCACATCGGTGAATTTCTCGTGAAGGATTGCCTCGCGAAAGCGAAGGAAATCGGCTTTAGGATTTTGCAGTTCAATGCGGTTGTCGCGACAAATACGTCTGCGCTCAAACTCTACAAGAAGCTCGGATTTACGCAGCTAGGCGTGATTCCCAAAGGCTTCTTGCTCAAGGACGGGAACTACGAAGATATTATCCCGCACTATATTGAACTGTAGCGATTTTTTTTGCAAAAAAAAGCGCTTTTGGATAGGTCTATTGACTTTCTAAAATAAAATTTTTATATTAACTCTAGAGTAAATAACTTTAAAGTTAATAACTTTGGAGTAAATAAGATGTTTGTCGGACGTAAAAGAGAATTAAAGCTTCTTGAAGATCTTTATCAGTCTAAGAAATTTGAAATGCTAATCATGCATGGTCGTAGGCGTGTGGGCAAGAGTTTTCTTTTGGCTCACTTTGCCTCGCTTCATGAAAAGGATACTGTGTTCTTTACTGCTGACAAAGGGAGCGAAGCTAATAATGTTCGTAATTTTTGTACGGAATTGAAGCGGGTCTTAAATGCTGGCGATTTTTTGAATTCACTTGAGACTTGGCAAGAGGTCTACTCGTTCATCGATGGAGCCGCTTTTTCTAAACGTGTGAATATCATTATTGACGAATTTACTTATTTGTACAATTCAAATCCTGCATACGATTCGGGACTGCAGAATGCGATTGACCGAATTCTGAAAAAAAAGAATATATTTTTAATTTTGTGCGGTTCTGAAGTCTCTGTTATTGAGGATTTGTTTGATGATTCTACCAAACCTTTATATGGTCGCAAAACTGTCGATCTGAAATTGCAACCATTTTCATATAAAGAATCTAAAGATTTTTTCCCAAAATATAGTGACGAAGAAGTCCTAACGGTTTATTCAATTCTTGGCGGTATTCCTCTATACCTTTCACTTTTTGACGATTCCGTTTCCGTTCGCGAGAACATTATCAAGAATTGCCTTTCTACAACGGGCTACTTATACAATGAAATTGATACGTTGCTTCGCATGGAACTCAAGGAAACGCTTTTTTATAAGAATGTTCTTCTTGCTATTAATTCTGGTGCGTCAACGCTTAATGATATAAAGATGAAGGTCGGTGAAGAAAGTGCAAAGATTGCGAAATATCTAAACGTCCTTCAAAATTTGGGATTTATCAAGACTGAAATCCCTGTTGGCGAAAAAGGCAAGGCTCGCAATACGCTTTATTCCATTGACGATAATTACTTTGCTTTTTATTTCAGGTTTATCTTCAAACATTTGAATATGTTGAATGGGCTTATTTCTCCTGAAATTTATTACGACAGAGAGTTTACAACTGAAAGTTTAAATGGATATATTGGGCATCGATTTGAAAGAGTGTGCTCGCAGTTTATTATGGAAAAATCCTATAATGGCGAGCTTCCGTTTTTTGCTGAACAAGTTGGACGCTGGTGGGGTAATAACCCTCTTGCGAAACGTCAAGAGGAAATAGACATTGTTGCCCAAGATGAAAATAATGCCATTCTTTGCGAATGTAAATACACTGAAAAGGCGTTTGATGAGACTGAACTTTCTGACTTGCAGGCGTGCGCACCGTGTATTAAACGCGACAATCTGTATTTTTGGATTTTTTCCAGAAAGGGTGTTACTGCTGGAGTCAAGAAGAAAATAAAAAATCTGGGCAATTACAAGGTTATTTCGATAAAAGAATTGTTTGCTTGATTTTAAAGTGCGCTGTCGAGTGCCATCATAAGCGTGAAGCCGACGGCGAAGAGGATCGTGCCTGCGTCAAAGTGGTCGCCTTCGCTCACTTCGGGGAGCATTTCTTCAACGACAACGTAAATCATTGCGCCTGCCGCAAACGAGAGCAGGTAGGGCATAAATGGCGAAAGGATTTCGGCGGCGATTAAGGTAATCAAGGCACCGATGGGTTCGACAGCTCCGGAGAGCGCTCCGAGCGCGAATGCTTTTTTGCGCGAAGCGCCTTCGGCTTTTAGCGGGAGAGAAACGACTGCTCCTTCAGGGAAGTTTTGTATCGCGATACCGATGGAAAGAGCGAATGCGGCCGAGAGCGTGATGGCGACGTTCCCGGAAAGCCACCCTGCGAAAACGATGCCAACGGCCATGCCTTCGGGCAAGTTGTGGAGTGTTACGGCGAGCGTGAGCATCGTAGTGCGTTTGAGTTTTGCTCTCGGACCTTCGGGAGTTTGACTGCCCAAATGCAAATGTGGTGTGATTTTATCCAAAATGAACAGAAACAAAATACCTGCCCAGAACCCCACTGCAGCGGGGGCGAACGCTAATTTACCCAAATGCTCGCTAGCCTCGATTGCTGGGAGGAGCAGGCTCCAGACGGATGCCGCTACCATGACGCCAGCCGCAAATGCTAAAAGTCCGCGCTTGAGGTTCTGCTTCATTTGCCCGCGGATAAAGAATACGCAGGCTGCGCCGAGAACCGTCCCTAAAAATGGGATGGTGAGACCTTGAATAATGGGTAAAATGGGTTGAGTCATACGAAAAAAGATAGTATTAAAACTTGACAATTTCAAAAAACGCGCTGGAGTTTTGAAGGTCTAATTGGAGTAGCGTGAACGATTGCATTTTTGTATCGTAGACGCATGAATAAGTTAAAGTCTTTTGTTGTCGCGGCCTCTGCCGTATTGCTTTTTACAACTTCTGCAAATGCATGTCTTGCCGCCTGCAAGGAAAAGAAGCGGGACGAAGCTTACAGTAAGCAACTCTCGGCTGCTACGTTGCAGACTATCGTTGATAACGCTTTGCCGCAGAAGTCGGTGGACCCGGAACTTGGCGAACCTTATCAGGTTTACCCGATTGACGTAAAACCGTATGATAAGGATTTTCATGCAACGTTAATTGAATATCCTTACGGAAGTTCTCCGCGTGCGGTGACGCATGAACCGAATCCGCGCGGAATTATCTTGTATGTGCATGGTTACAATGATTACTTCTTCCAGGAAGAGCTTGCGGAAAAATCGGATTCCGCGGGTTTTGCGTTCTTTGCGATTGACTTGCATTACAATGGTCGTTCGTATAGTGAAGGCGAGCCGCGCTCGGATATGCGTAGCGTCAAGGAATACTATGCAGAGTTGGATGCTGCTGTAGCGCTCTGCAAGAAGATTGCGTCGAAAGGCTCGAATGCAAAATTGCCGTTTGTCATTCTCGGCCATTCGCAGGGCGGGCTGATTACGCCGAATTACCTGAATGAACGTAATAGCGAAGATTTTGCGGCTCTCGTTTTGAATAGCCCGTTCCTAGATTATAAAAATAGCTGGTTTGTCCGCAACGTGGCTTTCCCTGTGTTTTCGGATATTGCGCTGTTGTTGCCCGATGCACCCGCTCCGAAACAGGAAGCCCCTAAGTACAACATATCTCTTTTGAAAAGTGAAAGGGGCGAGTGGGAATTCAATCGTGAATTGAAAAGCGATGAATGGCCACAACAGTATTTTGGATACCTCCGTGCGACAACTCGCGGCATCAAGTGGATCCATGCGGGAATGCAAATCAAGGCCCCTGTCCTTATGATGCGTAGCGGCTGCACGGTAAATACGGTCAAGTGGGATGACGACTACATGCGTTGCGACTGCATGCTAGATGTGAATCTCCTTGAAAAGTGGGCTCCGAAATTGGGTAGTGATGTCACGACCGTAACGATTGAGGACGGCATGCACGACTTGTTCCTCTCGCGCAAGGATGTTCGCGATAACGCTTATCGCACGATGTTTGAATTCTTGGATGGTGCCATTTTGCGGAAGCAAATTGTCGTTGCGCAGAACTTTTAATAATTAGATTTTGTTTTAATCGGTTAGCGCACTTTCCTTGTCATGAGGGAAGTGCGTTTTTTAGGAGAAAATGATGAGTAAGAACATTTGGAATATCTTTGCGCGCGGTTTATGAATTCGCGATGCAACTTCGTTGCGGTTTATGGACAACGCTTTTGATGTGGTCGTGATTGCGAATGCTCTCCACATTATCCCGGAGCCCTCGAAGGCGCTTGCGGAAATCCGCCGCGTCTTGAAAGATGACGGTATACTCATTGCACCGAACTTTATATTCCCTGCTGACGGCAAAAGAAACTTGTGGCAAAAGCTTTTGAGTCTTGTCGGTGTCCGCTTTGCGCACGAATGGACGGAAGACGAATACAAGTCTTTTTTGAAAGGAAATGGCTGGACGATAACGGAAAATTGCGTTATTAAAGTGCGGATTGATTTAGCGTATGTGGAATGCAGGAAATAAAGATTATTTCGCTTCTATAAATTCATATCTTGTGATTCTTCTTGACATCGGAAAGGACCATCGCTGCAGGGCGGGTGCGACCTTTCAGCATGTCATTGTATCCTTTTTCGAGTTCCGTGTCGAGGCGCTCTTTTGACCATTTAGCGGCATTTTCGGGAGCTTTAGGCAGCTTCACATCGAAGGGAATTCCCTGTTGCAGAATAATCTGCTTATAGAACATGTTGATAGCGCTGGAAACGGATATACCGAGAGTTTCTAGGATGTTTTCAGCTTGTTCTTTGACATCGGGCTCTATGCGGGCGTATAAATTTGCGGTTTTGTTCATGTTATTTAATATACATATTTGTCCGTACAAAAGCAATACATTTGAGTGGGGCGCTGAACAAAAATGGAGATTCCCGCTCGGAGGCGGGAATGACAAGAATATGTTAAGAAAATTGCCCCGGACTTCTCCGGGGCAATTTAGTAGGTGGTTATTGAATGAGTTCTAATTTACTTCTTGGAGCTTGAGCATTTTGCCGAAGAGGCCACCTTTCGCTTTGAGTTCTGCGGGGGAGCCGGTTTCGATAACTTGACCGTTTTGCAGGACCACCACCTTGTCGGCATTGGCGATGGTGCGCATGCGGTGGGCGATGATGATGACGGTCTTGTTCTGCACAAGTTCCGAAATGCTCTGCTGAATCTTGGATTCGTTTTCGACGTCGAGGCTTGCGGTGGCTTCGTCAAGGAGCACGATGGGGGCGTCCTTGAGAATGGCGCGGGCGATGGAGATTCGCTGGCGTTCGCCGCCGGAGAGTGTATCGCCGTTTTCGCCGATGACGGTGTCATAGCCTTGCGGGAGCTTTTGGACAAAGTCGTCGCAGTTTGCAAGTTTTGCGGCTCGCAGAATTTCTTCGTCGGTGGCGTCGCGCTTACCGATGCGAATGTTGTCGCGGATGGAGGTGTTGAACAGCACGACATCTTGGAAGACGATGGAGAAGTTCTTGAGGAGCGTTTCGGGATCGATTCTCGAGATGTCCTGGCCGCCGAGCGTGATGGTGCCACCTTGAATGTCCCAGAAACGGGCGGCGAGCTTTGCAGCGGTTGTCTTTCCGCTGCCAGACGGGCCCACGAGTGCGGTGATCTCGCCTTGCTTGGCGGTGAACGAAGCCTTCTTCAAAACTTGCTTTTCTTCGTTGTAGTAGAAATCGACGTTCTTGAATTCGATGTCATAATCGGCGGGTTCGAACTTTGTGGAACCGCGCTGGACTTCCATATCGTCCATTTCCTTGAATCGCTTGAGGCGGACATCCAAGAAGAAAAGTTCCGTTATGTTGTTTAGAACGAGATAGATGGGGCTGTAAATCGTCGATGCGCAGACGATGTACACGAGGTAATCAAATATGCTTAATTTGTCTTGTGCAAGGAGGATAGAACCGAAAATGAGAACGGAAGCAAGGCCGAGTTTCAGGAAAATTTGTGCACCGTTCAGGATGACTCCTGACATGAATTCGCCTTTAATCTGGGAATGTTCATAGAATTTGGAGTGATCGTCCAATGCTTTGCAGACGCTTTCTTCTTCGCAGTAGGACTTGATTTCTTGAATATTTTCAAGGCTTTCCTGAATGTCTTCGGTGATGACGCGGGCCGCATTGTAGGTGTGCTTGAAGTTTTTGAACTGTAATTTGCGGGACAGGTAAATGAGCAATCCTGCAAACGGTGCAACCCACAAAAGTGCTGCCGCCATCAACGGGTTGTAAATGATGAGTGCGACTGCGCAGATAACGAGCATCGCGGCGACTGCGAAAATTTCAGGAACGGCGTGCGAGAAAATCATTTCAAGGGCGTTCACGTCGTTCATGATAGTCGAAGTCAAGTCGGAAAGGTCCTTTTTGCCGAAGAATGATAGCGGGAGTTTGCGCAACTTTTCGGCGAGCGTGATGCGACGTTTTTTACATTCCGAATAGACGGATTCGTACGTGCTGTCGTAAGAAAGCGCGTAGATGAAGTACATGACGAGGTAAATGACGACCGCAATTGCTATGTAAACCCAGAAATTATGCGGTTCTGCCGACGGATTTTGCATTTTCGCCATGAATTCCTTGAGGAACAGGAATACGAACGAAAGCGGGAGCATTAACGAAAGATAATGCCACGTTGTCCAAAATACACCTTTGATAAATGTTTTTGTACCTTCATCAGAGAGGACAAAGCGATTTTTAATCCAGTTATACATTCTTGCCTCCGATAGTCCAGCTGACGGACTGCTGATAATCTTGCCACATCTTGGCGAATATGCCGCCTTTTTCAACGAGTTCCTTGTGCGTGCCGCGTTCCACGATGCGGCCGCCTTGTACGACGAGAATCTGGTCGGCATTCACGATGCTTGTGAGTCTGTGTGCAATCATCAAGACTGTTTTGCCCTTCGAAAGCGTTTGCAGTGCTTGCTGGATAAGGCTTTCGTTTTCGGGGTCTGCAAATGCGGTCGCTTCATCAAGAACGACGATCGGTGCATTCTTGAGAATGGCGCGGGCAAGGACGATTCTCTGCTGTTCGCCGCCGGAGAGGTATGTACCCTTGCTGCCGATGATGGTGTTGATGCCTTCGGGCAGACGGTCAATGATTTCGCGGCATTGGGCGAGATCAAGCGCCTTGTTGACGCTTTCAATGGATGCCTCAGGAGTTCCGTAACGGACGTTTTCCAAAATACTCTTCTTGAAGAGTCGAGTATTCTGGAAAACGAATGATGTGTTTTTCATGAGGACTTCTTGGGGTATTTCCTTGATGGGCGCGCCGCCGACTAAAATTTCACCATCGTTGGCATCGAAGAATCTCGGGACGAGTTTTGCAATGGTGCTCTTGCCGCCGCCAGATGTACCAACGAGTGCGACTGTTTCGCCTTCCTTTATTTTGAATGAAATGTCATGAAGGACTTCATTTTCTGTGCCGGGGTAGGTGAACTTGACATTCTTGAATTCAACATCGAAATGCTTGACTTCTTGCGGGTTTGTCGGTGTAGCAAGTTCCGGGTAATCTGTCAACGATTCAATGCTACCAATGGCGAGTTTTGCCTGGTTGACTGCTTGGCTCAAGTACATGCTGCGCATGACGCACTGCGAGAAAACGGGGGTCACGAGAACATAGAGCATCAAGTCTACAATCGTTGCGGCGATGTTGCCTGAACTTGTTGCAATCAGGAATGCCGTGGGAACAAGGATGAGGGCGACGCCGTTGATGAGCGTCGTGTAAGAGCACATGATGAACTTCCAGCTGCTGGAATATGCAGTGACCATTTGATGGTAATCATCAATCGTTTTATAGAAATTCTTGAACGAGAAAATAGTTTGTTGGAAAACTTTAACGACGGGAATGCCGCGCACATATTCGACGGCTTCGGTGTTCATATCTTCGAGAGACTTCATGTACTTTTGCATAAAGTCCTTGCTCTTGTTCATCTTGGAGCCGAGCGTGATGATGGCGTAGGCAATTGGGACGAGTGATGCGATGCCAAGACGCCAATCGAAAATGAACAACAATACGAGCGAGGCGATGGGAACGACGATGGTTCCTGCCAAATCCGGAAGCTCGTGCGCCATGAATGTATGAGTGATGGCTGCGTTGTCGTCGATGATTTTGCGGATGCGTCCGGTGGGATTCTTGTCGAAAAAGCCAAGCGGGAGCTTGAGTAATTTTTTCATGGTGATTCTGCGAATGTTGCCTTCGATGCGGAAGGCAACTAAGTGCGAGCAGATGAGGGCGGAAAAGTAAAGTGCGACGCTTGCTGCCGAGAAAATGACCGCCATCAATGCGTAATGCTTGACCATGTCGTATGAAATATTACCTGTGTCGGCGAATAATTCACGGACGATGAGCCATACATATATAAAGGGAGCGATCCCAGCGATGGAACTCAATGATGAAAATAAAAGTGCAAACGGATATAAAATTTTTCGCGATTGCATATAAGGTGTTAGTCTTTTGAAAACACTCATAGTTACCTTCTGTTTGTTTTTCGCACCAATTTTAATTTATTGAGGTCTTGTTTTAAAGGTTATATTAGTCATATCTAACTTTTTGGATTGGTTTGAGTCCATTTGGAGTTGAGGCGGTCTTTTGGGATTTCTAAAATGCGGGCGAAACTTAAAAGGTGTATAACCCTAGGAGAACTGTATGAATAAAAAACTTATTGCACTTACTTTTGCTGCAAGCCTTTTTGCCGCCTGCGGTAGCGATTCTTCGAACAACGCAAGCTCTGATTCGGATGATTACAAGCGCGAATTTGCGACTTCCATTTCGACCGGCGAAACGATGTTTATCGGCACAATGTCCCTCGATCACACGGATGATTTGGGCAAGGACTTTGTTGAAGTCGGTACGCGTGCAGGTGTTGTCTATTACGATAATTCCCTGTTCATCGCTGATTTGGATGTTGGCTCTATTTCCCGTTACAGCTTGGCTGAAAACAACAAACTTGGCAAGGTGACCGCAAAGCTCTCTCTCCCGGGAACTTGGGTAAACCACATTTATTTTGTCAACGATGAAAAGGCTTATTTGGGCGGTATGCTCGATTCCTTGATCATCATCAACCCGAAAACCATGAAGAAGACTGGTGCAATTGATCTTTCCAAGTACAAGGATAAGGACGCTCTCGTGGTGAGCCCGGGAACTGGCGTGATTGTTGACGATCGCCTTTATGTGGGTCTCTTGCAGAACGTGAGCGACTATGCTACGGGTAACGAAGCTCAGGTCGCTATTATCGATATCAAGAAGGATAAAGTAATTGACGTTGCCAAGGACGACCGCATTGCTGCTGTGGGTTCTTTGGATGACTCCCAGAACCAGGCATTTATTGTGCTTGACGGTTACATTTACTGCTACAGTAACGCTTCTTGGGGCTACGCTCCTGGCCAGGTTGATGGCTTCCTCCGCATTAAGGTGGGTGAAACCAAGTTCGACGAAAAGTACGTTTGGAAGGTCAGCGAAGAAGTTGGCATTAAGAACCTTACGGAAAAGGGTAACTTCAAGTACCTCTCTCCGGCAACGTACCCGTCGGAAGATGGCTATGTCTATGCTTTCTTGAACGTGATGGTTGATTTGCAGCAGACTTGGACGGACATGGATAGCTATCACAATAACACTTGCAAGCCGGTGCAGGTTGACCTTGCCAAGAAGAAGATCAAGGCTTTGCCGATTGGTTATTCTTCGAGCTGGGCAAGCTACGGCAAGTATGTGGAAGATGATGGCAACGTAATTTTTGCGGTCTCTACTGAAGAAAATGGCAATGCATACTTCCGCTATGATCCGAAGACGGATAAGGCTAAGAAAATTGCGAAGGCTGAACAGATCCCGATGTGGATTGTGCCGCTGAAGTAAACCCTCTACGTCATCCTGAGTGAAACGAAGGATCCAGTGCATTTTAAAGTTGAGAGTAATGCCCTGGATTCTTCGCCTTTATAGGCTCAGAATGACGATTCGTGTAGAATATGAATTTGCGTAAAATGAAAAATATTGTTTTTGCCGCTTTTGCGGCATTTGCCGTTGTTTCTGCTTATGCGCAGGATGACGAAGTTACTTCGTTCGAAGATTTTGATGAATCCGTCGCGGAAAGCAATGCGACTGATGCTTCCAATGGTGGCGCTTCTGAAGTAAATGCTGCGGGCGCTTCCGCAAATTCCGAAGATGTCACAAAGCTGGACTTGCTTTCGGTTGAAACGGAATCCGAAGCGGAGCAGACTGCTATTGCAAAACAGGTAGAATCGGTTTCTACGATTGATGCCGCTGAATTGCAAAATACGAGCAAGAGCGTTTCCAAGGCTATTAATTCTGCGTCTGGCGTGAAAGTGCGCAAGTCTGGCGGAATGGGTAGCGAAGGCAAAATCAATATCCGCGGCATGGAAGGCAAGAACATCAAGGTGCTTGTCAACGGCGTTCCTGTTGAAACGCAGGGAAATTTGGGACTTGACGATATTCCTATTGACCAGATTGCGGATATTGAAGTTTATAAAGGCTATATCCCGGCACGTTTTGCGACAGATGGTGCGGGCGGTGCCATTAATATTGTAACCAAAAAACGCCCGACAAATTCTGTGGACGCTTCTTACAGTTTTTCAAGTTTCAATACGCACAAAGCTTCCGTTGCCGCAAGCCATTTGATTGATAGCATTGCGGGTGCTGCAAGCCTTGAAATTGGTGTGTCCGGTTACTTTAACCATTCCGATAACGATTACGAATTTACATCGCCGTACATGAAAAGCTCTACAGGTGCGGATACGAGCGTTGTTCGCGATCACGACCATTATACCTCTTACAATGTGCAGGCTTTTGCAAATTTGATGAACGCCTGGTTTGACCAAATTTCGTTGGGTGCAGGCTTTGGTGCATTTGACAAGCAGATTCAGGGTATTGAAAATCGCATTAAGGAAGCGGCTTCTGAAGGCTATAATTTTGGAGCTTCGCTCGGACTGGACAAGAAGAATTTCTTTGCGAAAAACTTGAATTTCGGTGACTATTTTTCGTTTGGCTTTGCCGAAAATAAAGTCATCGATACGAGCCGTGTCCATTGTCGCAACTGGTTTAGCTGCGATACGGCTCAAAAGAATGTGGGCGAACTCGTGTCTATGGGGCTTCCGAGATTGCGTACGGTGCAGGTGTATGATTTCAATAACTTGCTGAATTTTGATTACCAGTTTATTAAGGATCAAAAGATTTATTGGAATACACTCATCAAGTACCACAAGGAAAATCCTGAGGACGACTACGGCGCTAAAATGGCCCAGTTTAACACGGCGGGGCTTCCGGGAGAAGTTTTCTCGATAACGACGGGACTTTCTCTTGAAAATAATTTCTTTGATTCGCGTCTCCAGAATCTTCTCGGTTTCAAGTTCCATTACATGAAGGCTGAAATTTCGAATATGCCGACGAGTCTTCTGATTGAACCTGCGGTGGAATCAAATGATTACAATGATTTCAGTTACGATGAAAGTTTGATGTTCAAGGTGGCAAAGCCACTTTCTGTGAAGGCCTCGTATCAGCATGCTGTGCGCTTACCGACTCCTGAAGAACTTTTTGGTGATGGCATTCGCGTGAGCGCGGCGACAAGCCTCAAGCCCGAACAGGCTGATAACTTTAACTTTGGAATTTCTGTGGATTTGCAGGAATTGCCGCTTGTGACAAGGCTCCGCTTTGATGGTGATGTGTTTTATTCGTACTACAAGAATCGAATCCATTACATGAATTCGGCTCAGATGTCTACGCCTTACTTTAACATGAATCCGATTCGTGCTTGGGGCTACGAAGGTGATGTGAAGTTGGATGTCAATGAATGGGTTTTGCTCGGAACGAACTGGACTTTCCAAGATTTGCGTAACATGAAATATACGGCAAAACAGGGCGTTCCCAAGAAGGCGATTGTGCCTAACATTCCGCGATTCTTTATGAACTATCTTGCGGAATTCCATATGGGCGATTTGTTTGGCAAAGAAGACTTCTTGAAAGTCTGGTGGTCCGCAAATTATACGGATGAATATTTCTACGGCTGGAAGATTAGCTCCCGCCAGAGCCGTAAAATTAAGGCTTCGTTCACGCAGGATGTGGGCGTTGAATATTCCATTTGGGACAATAAACTGGGCTGGAGCTTTGAAGTTGATAATATCACGGATAGCGAATCGTTCGATAAGTTTGGTGAAAGTAAACCGGGTAGAAGTTTTGCAACAAAGATTCGCTACAGTTTTAAATAGAAGGAGTTTATAAGAATGTGTTTGTCTGAATTACAGGAAAATCAAAAGGGTTTGATTCAAAAGATTAACGGGGATTCACGCTTTATTTCTCGCGTGGTTTCGATGGGGCTTCCGCCGAGCAGTCCGTTCTTGGTGCTGCAAAATGATGGTCGCTCTCCGGTTCTTGTGTATTCGCACGATACGATGATTGCGATTAACCGCAAAGAATGCATGCAGATTGACGTGGAGATGGCATGAGAACGATTGCTTTGCTGGGACAGCCGAATTCCGGCAAGTCCACTCTTTTTAATGCATTGACGGGCTCGCATCAGCATGTCGGTAACTGGCCCGGAAAAACGGTGGAAAGGGCGGAAGGCTTTTTCACGCAGGGCGAAGAGCTTTATCGCATTGTCGATTTGCCGGGTAGTTATGGGCTTACGGCAAATTCTGCCGAAGAAGTTGTGACGCGTACTTACATTGAACACGGTTACGCTGATATTGTCTGCATTATCGTTGACGCTTCGCAATTGGAACGCAGCCTTTACATGCTTGCGGATTTTGCGGGCGTGAAAAGCCCGGTGATGCTTGTGCTCAACATGATGGATGTGGCCGAGCAGAAGGGCAAAAAGATTGACGTCCAGAAAATCGAAAAGCTCTTGAACATTCCGGTGCTTGGCTTTACGGCGGCAAATTTGGACGACTATCCGAAATTCTTTGAAACGCTGAATCGTGCGCTTGAAAAGAAGGCGACGATTTCATCGGATAAAATTCGTGATATTGTTGAACGCGAAGGCGAAAAGTCGCGTGTTGAAAATCTGAAAAAGCTTGAAGATTTGATTGCATCTCTGAAATTTGACAATCGCGAAAGATTCTGGGTTGCATCAAAGCTTTTGGAAAATGATTCGCTTGTGCGTTCGGAAGTCGAAACGGCGGTGACTCCGGAACATTGGAAAGAAATCAAGGAAATTCTTGATGCTGAAGGTTCTGATGGCGGACTTTTGACGGGTGAAGCGAAGTACCGCTTTGTCTCTGAAGTTCTTCGTGATGCGTCTGAGGGCGAAGAAAAGTCGATGAAGCTTTCTCGATTTGATAAGATTGCGACGCACCGCATCTGGGGTAAAATTGTCGCGTTCTTTATCCTTGTGCTTACGCTTGCCGTGAGCATGATGATCGCAGTCCCGATTATTGCAAGCTGCTTTGGACTCCAGCATGTTGCAGAACCGCTTGTTGTTCAAATGTGCGAAAAGTTTGGCTGGTGGCCATCTGTAGCGTCGTTCATCAATGGTGTTATCATTGGCGGTCTTTCCGTGACTGTCGCCATGATGGGTTTTGTCTTTGCGATTCTCGTGATATTTGGCTTGATGGAAGATACGGGCTACTTGGCGAGATCTTCGTATGTGTTTGACTCGTGGCTTTCAAGGCTTGGTTTGCATGGCAAGGCTTTTATGCCGCTGTTCTCTGGGCTTGCTTGCACGGGCGGCGCCGTTTGTGGTACGCGCGTGCTAGATACACGTGGGCAGCGCTTGTTTGCAATGGTGCTTTTGTGGTCCATTCCGTGCGGCTCAAAAGTTGCCGTAGTGCTTTTCCTTGCTTCCGTTTTCTTTGGCTCGGCGGCTCCGCTGTTTGGCTTGGTTTATGTAGCGATGATTTTTGCATCGTTCTGGCTCTCGTCTAAACTTTTCGGAAACAAACTGATGCCGGTGAATGAACGCGTGGGCATGATTATGGAACTCCCGCCGTACCACAAGCCACATTGGAAAATTTTGCTCAAGACGGTTGCTCGCAATGTCTGGGCGGTTTTCAAGAAGGCGATTGCGGTCATTTGGTTTGTGTCCCTTTTGTTCTGGCTTATTTCGTATTCGAAAGATGGAAATGTGGAACATAGCGTGCTTTACACCATTGGCAATGCGATTGAACCGTTTACGCAGATTTTCGGTATGCGCTGGCAACTGTTTATTTCGTATATCGGCGGAATCTTTAGCAAGGAAGCGTCGCTTGGCGTGATGAGCGTGGTCTTCTCGAGTACAACGGATGCGTTCTCGCTTGTTGCCCGTAATGAGGCGGGTGCAAATCTTGGCGAAATGATGCGTGCCGTGGTGACCATCCCGGAAGCTCTTGCATTTATTTTTGCATCCATGTTCAATATCCCTTGTGTACTTGCAATGGGTACAACGTATCGTGAAACGCATTCCCTTAAGTGGATGCTTGCAATTGCGGGTTACTACTTTGCAATTTCGCTCGGCTTGGCGTTTATAGTTTACCACATTGCTTTGTGGGTGCTCTAGGACTTCTTCACAAAACCCAGACTACAATAGAAGCGGGTATGGCGTGCCGAACGGTGCGCCATACTTGTTTTCGCGTCTCGTCATTCTGAGCAACGCGAAGAATCCAGTGCAGAACTTAACTGGATCCTTCATGCTACGCATTCAGGATGACGCACGAAAAAAGTTACCCTTGTCTAATTGGATTGTTTTAAAACTATTTAGAGTAGAACCTTTATAGGGGCTTAATTTATTTTTACTCGTCCATGTTGGAATTGGGGCTTTCAAAAATGAAAAAGAAAATTGCATTCTCCGTTGTGTTATGTTCTGCTTGCGTGTTTGCTCAGACTGATGAAGTGACGAGCTATGACGATGCATTTTTCGATGAACCCGCGGCAGTGAGCGAAACGTCTGCTCCAACTGCATCGAAAACTGAAGGTGCTGCAGAAACGCCTTCCAAGAATTCCTCAAAGCCCTCTGATGTTACGGTTCTTGACGGCTTGTCTGTCGAAGACGAAAGCGAAGCAGAAGCTACTCCTGTCGATACAAAAACGAAAGCAGAATCCGTCAAAGTTTTGGATGCAAAGGAATTGCAAGGCTCCAGTGCCACAATTGCCGAAGCGACGAATCGCTCAAGTGGCGTGAAAATCCGCCAGTCGGGTGGTCTTGGCGGCGAAAGTAAAATCAATATTCGCGGTATGGAAGGCAAGAACGTAAAAGTCCTTGTCGATGGCGTTCCTGTGGATAATGGTAACGGCTCGCTTTCGATAAATGATATCCCTATTGACAAGGTGGATCGCATTGAAGTTTACAAGAGCTATGTGCCGGAACGTTTCGCAACGGATGGCATGGGCGGCGTGATTAATATCGTAACGCGCAATTTGCCCAAAAGTTCCATTGCGGGTTCGTATTCTTTTGGAAGCTTCAATACGCACAAGGTTTCGCTTGATGCAAAGTATGTGTGGGTTACCGATTCTGCTAAACAGCGTTCTGTAGAAACAGGGATTTCCGCCTATTACAATTATTCTGATAATGATTACAAATTTACGACACCGTACATGGATACAACGGTGACGCGTGAGCATAACCATTATTATAGCTATAATATTGCGCCATTTGTGAACTTGAACCGTTTTTGGTTTGACCGTATTTCGTTGGGCGCAAGCTTTGGCGGAATGGATAAAGAAATTCAGTCAACGGCGCATCGTGTTGAAGATGCGTTTGCTGAGGCTTGGGGCAATGGCGTTTCTTTAGGGCTTGAGAAGAAAGATCTTTTTGTGAAGGGTCTTTCTGCTGGATTGTCTGTCGGTTTTAATTACAGCAAGGATCGTGTCGTTGACACAAGCCATGTGTATTACTTTGGATGGGATAAGAATAATTACAAGGAGATGAAACGTTCTTCCGGTGAAATGTCCATGGGCAGTGCAACTTATGTTGAACGCAAAAATTATACGTTGACGATGCCTTGGAATATCGGTTACGATTTCAATGATAATCATTCTCTTTTGCTTAGCGGACTTTATCGCTATGAATCACAGGAACCGAAAGACAAGTTGGCTGCAAAGGGGCAACTCCTGAATAATGTGGGATTCCCTGGAAATAGCAATTCGTTGGTGGTTGGTCTTTCTTCTGAAAATAATTTCTGGAATAAGCGAATCCTGAATGTGGCGGGATTTAAGGTGTATTATTACTCCATTACTGCCGATAATGTTGACGGAAAACTGAAACGTTTAACGGATGACGATGCTACAAATAAGGATGTTGGCTATAGCGAAAACTTACGTATCAAGATTTTTGAACCGTTTGCGATTAAAGGTGGATACCAGCATAGCTTGCGTTTCCCGACTCGTGAAGAAATTTTTGGCGATGGAATGTATGTGCAGTGTGCTCCGAATTTGAAACCTGAAAAATCGGATAATTTTACTGCCGGTGCAGAACTTGATTTGGACAAGATTCCTCTTTTACTTAAAATGCATTTGGAATTCAACTGGTTCTACTTGCTGATGGAAGATCGCATTTATTGGAATAATTATGCCTCTATTCCGCGCCCGTATTATAATAGCGTCGGTACGATAACTTCAGGATTTGAAATTGACGCTGCGATTGATGTGAACGAATATGTTGCGCTCTCGTTTAACTTGACAAAGCAGGATGCAGAAAGCCGCGAAGCGGATATGTCGTTTGGTATTGCGAAAGGTCTTACTGTTCCGAATACGCCGACGTTCTATATGAACTTTGGTGCAGAATTCCATATTGGTGATTTGTTCTTCCGCGATGACTTCTTCAAACTTTATTGGTTTGCAAATTATACGGATGAATATTATTACGGCTGGAAAGTTTCGGCAAAACAAGATCGTACAATCCCGAGTTCGTTCTCGCAAGATTTAGGTGTTGAATACTCCATTATGGCAAATAAGCTCTCTTGGAGTTTTGAAGTCAAGAATTTTACGGATGAACTTGTCTATGACAAGTACGGAGAATCTAAGCCAGGTCGCACTTTTGCGACGAAGGTGAAATTCTCGCTTTAATGGAATGCCCGCAGGCATGACAAGACGAAAGATTTAACAAATAACAAAAAGGAATAAAAATGAAATCCTACAAGTCCCTTATTCTTACAGCTGCACTCGGCTTGATGCTTGCTGGTTGCGGCGATGATTCTGGTTCCAATGCTCCGGCTGATGAACCGAAAAGCTCTTCGTCTTCAGAAAAGACGGCAAAGAGCTCTTCTTCTGTCAAGAAAGAAAACAAGAGTTCTTCTTCGTCTGCAAAGAGTTCCTCTTCGGCTAAGTCTAGCAGCTCTTCTAAGGAAGAAAAGGAATCTGAAGATCAGAAGTACGTTCTTTCTTTCATGATGGAAACTTCTCAGTATGTGGGTATTGCTTCGCTTTCTGATGACCAGTCCAAGGTCGTCAAGAATTTTGTTGAAGCAACGAATTCTGGTTCTGTCCAGTATTTCAACGGTGCTGTCTATGTGCTCGCTGCTGACAATGCCATGAATAGTACGCTTTCCCGCTATGAAGTTAAGGACGGCAAGATGGCTGACAAGGCTTCTGCTACGGCTAAGTTCACGGGAACGCAGTCTATTGCAATGAAGTTTGTCGACAAGAATAAGATGTATGTTGAACAGGCTTTGGGTGACGTGATTACCGCTTTGGATCCGATGACTCTCAAGGAAACTGCAAATATTGATCTTTCTAGCTACATCGATGAAGAAAGCGGTGCTTTGAGTACGGTTCCGGGTTCTGCTGTGATTAGCGGAGACAAGATGTATGTTTGCTTGAACCAGTTTGTTGATTTTACAAACATGATTGCTGGCCCGCGTGCATCCGTTGCCATTATTAACACCAAGACCGACAAGGTTGAGAAGGTTGTCTATAGTGACAAGGTCTCTGCTGTCGGTGGCATGGACGATATGAACGGCACGGCTTCCTTTGTTGATGAAAAGGGCGATGTCTACTTTTATTCCAATGCTTCTTACGGCTTTGTTGAAGGCTATAAGGAAGGTTGGGTGCGCATTAAGAAGGGCGAATCCGAATTTGACGAGGATTGGATTTTCCGCATGAATGAAGCTGAATACGATGGCAAGAAGACGAACGACAATCATTTGATGGTTGGCGGAACCTATATGGGTGACGGTAAGTTCATGGGTTTCTTTGGTAATTTTGAAGATCCGACGAACTTCAATAACTATGAATGGTACTTTGTGGTGGTTGATGTTTACAAGAAAACCATCAAGAAGCTTGACTTGAGCCCGACGATTCCGTGGTTTGCACCGTCTATCCACTTGGATGCCGATGGCAAGAGCGTTTTGCTTGGCCATGCTGACAGCAAGGGTGGTGCCATCTACCGCTACGACATTGCTTCTGGCAAGGTCAAAAAGGAAATGAGCGTTAAGACGGGAACTGCTTACTACATCGTTCCGATTAAGGAATAATTAATTTAGGATTTAAGACTCCTACTCTTCTGATCCAGACTCCCATAGAAGAAAAAGTATGGCGTGCCAATTGTTGATTCATGCGGTGCGTCATATTTTTTTATCTCGCTTTGTTCAAAATTTTAAAAATGTTACCCTAGTCTAATTGGAGCTTTTTTAAACCGTTTAGAGTAGAATATAGGGGGTGTTCTGATTTATTTTTGTCCGTCCAATTGTGTGGTTCAAATGACTCAGAAACGAATCTATTCAGCTTTGTCTTTCAACAAGGCCTTTTATATAGGGCTTGCAGTTGCAATCCTTATCCATATCGCCACACTTTTAAACCCGTATTTCAAGAAACAAGAAATCTCGACTCAGCGTCCAGATGCTCCCGTAATGCATGCGGAAAAGGTCTATATCGCGCCCCCTCCGCCTCCAGAAACGCCTCCGGTCGTGAAAAAGGTCGTTCGTGCTAAAATTATCCCGAAGGTGGTCGAAAAACCGGTTGAAGAACAGCCTCCTGAACCGGAACCGATTCCGGAACCGGTAACAGAAACGGCACCAGTCGCAGTTGCGGAACCTGTTGTCGAAGCGCCTCCTGCGCCCCCTGTGGTCAAGGAACCGCCCAAACCTTCGGCTGATTCTGTGAAAATGGTGACCCGCACGTACTTGCGCTCGCTCAAAAAGCAATTGGAACAGATCAAGGATTACCCTGCGACGGCTAAGCGCCTAAAGCAGGAAGGCACGGTACGTGTGCGGTTTACCATCCTCGCCGATGGCAAGATTGAACAAATCGAAGTTTCGGAATCAAGCCGTTATTCGTCGCTGGACAATAGTGCCTTGGAAGCCGTTGCCAACATGGGCAAATTTCAACCTATTCCAAAACTTTTAGAAAAAGAACGCTGGAGAATCGAAATTCCAATCCAGTACAAACTTAATGCAGGGAGATCGTAATGAACTTCATTCTCGACTTTGTCAAACAGGGCGGTTACATCGGCTACATCCTGGTTGCACTGAACTTTATCGGTTACGCCATCATTATCTGGAAGGTGATTTCGCTAATTGTCTTTAATAAAACCGTGCAGCCGCGTTTGACAGATAAAGTTATCCATCGCGTGGTGACCTGCAATACCGACCATCACATCATTACAGAAAGTATCCGCACTGAAATCGGCCTTGCCTTCTCTCCGCTCACGAAGGGCCTTACGACAGTCGAAAATATCGCATCGATTTCTCCAATGCTTGGCCTCCTCGGTACGGTGGTGGGCATTTTCAACGCATTTACGGTGATAGCGGCCTCTGGCCTTGATGATCCATCCGCTTTTGCGACGGGCATTAAGTTTGCCCTCGTGACAACGGTCCTTGGGCTTGTGGTCGCTATCCCGCACGTGATTGCGTTCAACTACCTGAATGCCCGCATGGAGCAGGAACAGGACGAAGTCGAAAACCAGGTGCTTTTGCACTTGGGCAAGACTTTGCAGGAACGTGACGCAAAGAGAACGGAGTCCCGCAATGGCTAAAAGACGTCGTCGCATATCGCTGGACATGACGCCCTTAATTGACTGCGTATTTTTGCTGCTCGTCTTTTTCTTGGTGACGTCTGTCTTTAAGCAGGACAAATCTGTCCTCAAGCTTTTATTGCCCGAAACTTCGAGCGAAGTCAAGCAGGAAGTTTCTGAAGGATTCTTTATAGAACTTTCAGAAACCGAAATCGCCATCAACGGTGAATTGGCGACAGTTGAAATTTTGAAGAACAAGAGTGCCGCCGTGCAAAACAAAAAAGCGCCGGTGGCCTTGAAAATCGACAAAAAGACTCCTTACGAAAAAGTCGCAGAAGTCTTGGATGTTCTCCAGATGGAAAAGATTTACAACATACAATTCGTCAATGAATTAAAAAAGGAGTGAGAAGATGTCACGTATTCGAATAAATATCGAAAAGGTGAACGAAAAATTTGAAAACTTCGCAAGGTTCCTGATTTCGCACAGGGCCTTGCTTCTTGTTTCGTTTATAGCCTTGCTTGCGATTTCTATCGTGGGCATGAAAAAAATTTACGTCGAAGCATCATGGGATAGCTACTTTATTGAAGGCGACCCGATGCTTGTCGAAACGGACAAGTTCAAGGAAACGTTCGGCAATGACTATTTCGTAGGCGTGATGGTCGAAACGGAACAGTCTGTTTTAACGCCGGAAAACTTGAAGCTTTTGCGCGAGCTTTCGAACGAATTGCGCGATAGCCTCTCGTATTCTGACGGTAAGGCAACATCGATTGTCGATTTGGAATACATGCTCGGCACGGATGAAGGCATGGAAATCGTGCAGATCGTGCCGGAAGAAATCCCGACAGATGAAGCGGGCCTTGCCGAAATTGAAAAGCGCCTCGCCGCAAAGCCGGAACTTGCAAAAAAGCTCATCTCTAAGGACCGCAAGCAGGCCTTTATTAACGTGAAGCTCCGTCCGTTCCCGGAAGATTCTGTGTGGAAGGCTGAAGGCGAAGCGAAGGGCGTTAAAGCTGAAGCTCCGGACATGAAGACGGGCCGCGAAACCTCTGAAATCATCGCCAAGGAAAAGTACGCTCCGCTGCACCCTCTTGCAACGGGTATGCCTTACTTGAGCCATCAGAAACTCAAGTACATCGGCGAAGAAATGAGCCGTATTTTCCTCATTACGATTCTCTGCTCCATCATCGTGATGTTCCTCGTGACGCGCTCTCTCCGCGGAATCGTTTCTCCGCTGATTACCACGTTTGCGGGCGTCATCATGACTTTTGGCTTGGTCGGCTATCTCGGTCTTTATATGGATGCGACCAACATCATGGTGCCTGTCATCTTGGCGTTTGCCGTCTCCATTGCGTATAACATTCATATCCATTCTTTCTTCCGCAAGAATATGATGCTCACGGGTAAGCGCAAGGAATCTGTGCTTTACGCCATGAAAGAAACCGGCTGGTCAGTGCTGTTCTCGGGACTCACAACGATTGTGGCACTTCTGTCGTTCCTGTCGGTGATGCTTAAGCCTATCCGCTCCGTGGGCATCCTCTCTTCTATCGCTGTTGGCTTCATTCTCCTTGTGGCTCTTACAGTTTCGCCGATTCTCCTGAGCTTTGGCAAGGATAAAAAGCCGAACGCCAAGGTGCTCGAAAAGGGCGATACGCGTATGGGCCTCATCCTCAATAATCTTGGTCAGTTTGTTCTGACTCACGGAAAGCCGATTGCCATTATTTTTGCTGTGATTACCGCAATTTCGATTTATGGCGTCACCAAGATGGAACCCGCGTTTGACGTGGAACGCACGATGGGCCGCAAGGTCGAATACGTGAACAAGATGCTTTACGTTGCCGAATCTGAAATCGGTAGCTTCTACTCTTACGACTTGGTGATTGACTTTGGCGAAAATGACAAGGCTAAGGAAGTCGATAATCTCAAGAAGTTGGAACAGCTGCAGGATCACGCTCAAAAGTATCCGCTGACAAAACGTTCCACTTCCATTCTCGACATCCTGAAGGATTTGGACCGCACCTTGAATGAAAACCGCCAGGAAATGTACGCTATCCCGGAAACGGAAGAACAGGTGGCCCAGCTCTTGCTCCTGTACGAAAATGCCGGTGGTTCCGAAGCAAGCTACTGGATGGATTACGATTACAAGAAGCTCCGCTTGATGGTCGAAATCTCTAGCTACAACTCCAACGAACTCCAGAAGGAAATCGAAGATTTGCAGAACTTCGCTCGTGAACTTTATCCGAATGCGAAGGTGACGGCTGTGGGTAACTTGCCGCAGTTTACCGCTATGCAGCAGTATTTGGAAGTAGGTCAGATGACGTCCTTCCTCATCTCTGTCGTGATTGTTGCGGTGCTCTTGATGATTGTCTTCGGCAGCGTTCGTACGGGTCTCATTGGCATGATTCCGAACATCGCTCCGGGTATTTTCGTGGGCGGCTATCTTGGCTTTAGCAACATCCCGCTCGACATGATGACGGCAACGCTTATCCCGATGATTATCGGCCTTTCCGTGGACGATACGATCCACTTCATCAACCACGGTCATGTGGAATTTGACCGTAGCAAGAACTACACGGATTCCATTCTCAAGGTGTTCCGCGCTGCGGGCCCGGCTCTTGTGATGACGACGATTATCATGGTGGCGACATTTGCGGGCTTTACGACTTCGCAGGCAACGCAGATGTTCAATTTTGGCTTTGTGGTGTTTGTGGGCCTTGTCTCGGCTTTACTTGCCGACCTGTTCGTGACACCGCTTTTAATCAAGAAGTTTAAAATTTTCGGAAAATAGGAGGATATTATGAAAATTTCAAAAATTGCTGCGACGCTCGTTATCGCTCTCAGTGCAATGTCTATGGCTCAGACGAATGCCCGTGACATTATGGTGAAGGTCAAGAACCGCCCGGATGGCGACACGCGTTCTTCCTCGATGGAAATGAAGCTCGTGAATAAGAGCGGTAACACCCGTGTCCGCAAGATTACTTCGTATGCAATGGACGTGGGCGAAGATACCAAGACCATCATGTTCTTCCTTTACCCGAACGACGTGAAAGGCACGGGTTTCTTGACCGTGAACTACGATGACGTCAACAAGGAAGACGACAAGTGGCTCTATCTCCCGGCTTTGAAGAAGACCCGCCGCATCAGCGGAAAGAGTTCCAAAACTGATTACTTCATGGGTTCCGATTTCACGTACGATGATATCGGTAAGCGCAATGTCGATGAAGATACGCACAAGCTCTTGCGCGAAGAATCGGCAGACGGTTTCGATTACTACGTCGTCGAATCGACTCCCAAGAAGGAAGGCGAAATCTTCTCCAAGAAACTCGTCTGGATCCGCAAGGATTGCGATGTCGTCGCCAAGGTCGAATTCTACGACAAGCTCGGCAAGCTCCATCGCCAGATGGTTTCTTCGGACATCAAGAAGGTTGACGGTTTCTGGACTGTCGGCAAGATGGAAATGAAGAACGTGCAGACGGGACACTCCACGGAACTCCTCTTCCTCGATCCGAAATACAACATCCAGCTCGATTCCAAGATCTTCTCTGTGAACAAGTTGGAACGTGGGTTGTAATAATTAGGGGGAGACGCATTCTACGTCATCCTGAGGACCGTAGGGACGAAGGATCCAGTTAAGTCTTGAATGTCATGCCCGCCATTGCGCGGGCATCTCCCTTTAAGGAGGAAAAATGATAAAACACGTCATTGCGAGGAACAAAGTGACGAAGCAATCTATGATTTCATTGGCGTTGTCTGCAGCGTTCGCCTTATCCGCACACGCCCAGGAAGACGAGCTTTCTCTGCAACTGAACGGCTTTGTGGATTCGTATCACGCGTTGCAGGTGGAACATCCGCATAAGATCATGTCTTCGCGGACGCGTCTCCGTCTTGAAATGCGTGCGAATTACGGCGAGGCTTCGCTTTTCTCGAGTGTCAATCTCGCGTACAACAGCCTCATCAAAGACCAGTCGGGAGCGTTCCTTCGTGAAGCGTATTTCGACTACGCCGGCAAATACCTTGAAGTCAAGGCGGGTCGTCAAATTATCACGTGGGGCGTTGCCGATGGGCTCCGCATTACGGACTTGATTTCGCCCATGGACTACACGGAATTCATGGCGAACGATTACGACGACATTCGCGTGCCTGTGAATGCCATCAACCTCAAGTATCCTGGCGAAAGCTTCTCCGCCGAACTCGTCTTTGTGCCGGTTCCGGAGTATTTCGTGATGCCCTCGGGTGAAGACAATCCGTGGACCATGCCGTTACCTGCGAATACGAGCATGGATTTGAGCGGTACTCCCGAAAAGCGCCTCAAGAACAGCGAAGTGGGCGGCCGCTTGCGATTCTTCCTTGAAAATCTCGACTTCTCGCTTACCGCGTTACGAACTTTCAACAAGTCGCCTGTCACGATTGCGAGCTTCGATCCGGAAACGAAATCTGCCGTGATTAAGGGCATCTACGAGCCGATGAATGTTGTCGGTGGCGATGTCTCCATCCCGGTGGGCGAAATTGTGATTCGTGGCGAGGTGGCGGCGTACTTTGGCGAGCCCATTGCCTTGAAAAATTCTCGCGATTACTGGTTGCGAAAGACTTTCAACGGTTTGCTCGGTGTTGACTGGTATGCTGGCGATAACTGGACTTTCATGTTCCAGTACATGCATAAGATTATCATGGATTACCAGAGCGTGCTTGGCATGGAACAGAATACCTCTATGCTTACGGCTCGTATCTCTAAGGAAGTCCTGAACAATACGCTTAAACTTTCTGTTTACGGGATGTTCGATGTCGATAATGTCGGTTTCTATGTGCGTCCGGCGGCAGATTACCTCCTGAATGACCAAATAACGATTTCGTTAGGCGGCGATTGGCTTGGCGGAAGGCGCGGTACGTTTAAAACTTACAAGAAAAATACGCAAATATGGGTAAAAGGTAAGTATTTCTTTTAGTTGAGTCACTTGCCGTTTTAAATAAAATTGCCTAAATTTAGGCTAGACTAAGTTAGTTTAATCTAATTAAATTGGTTTGAACTAAAATACTTGGTCTGGTCTAATTTTTTGAGAGTGATATTATGATTAAACCCGTACCCGATAAAAATCTGATTTTGATTCAGAATACAGATTTCTTTTCCCATTATATGTTACAAAATAAAACGGGGACGGGACACCTTCTAACATATAACGTATTGCCTGGGCTGCAAGTCTTCTACAGCAATTTCCATCTCAAGGAATTTACCTTCAATTTTGAGAATCAAGGCAAGAACTTGATTGTGCTCCATTGCCATAACGGCAGCGCAGAATGGCTGAATTCGGAATCCATGCCGAAATCCATGGAAGAGAATGGCCTCGTTTTGCTCGACAATATGCCGGCAAGCAAGACGTTTAAATTCCCGGTGCATTGCTATCACGGGATTTCAGTCGTGTTTTCTATGGAACGCTGCCAGTGCGAACTCATGAACATGTTCAAGGCGGTCGGTGTTGACTTTGCGGCCCTTATCGAAAAAATCCAGCCGCTTACACTCCCGTTAAAGCTTCCGTCTAGCGAGCACGTGAGCCACATTTTCTCGGAACTCTACAGGCTCCCGAAAAACATCCGTTTGCCGTATTTTAAAATCAAGGTGCTTGAACTCATCCTCTTCTTGAGCCGCCTTGATTCCGAAGCCAAGTATGAGACCGCTGCGCAAATCCCGAGCGCTTATAAAGGTAAAATGGAACTCCTGCGCGAAATCCTCCGCGAAAATGTCGAAGAGCATTTGACGCTCGAACAGCTCTCCAAGCAAATTGAAATGAGCCCGACGCAAATGAAAAAGTATTTCAAGCTGGCGTACGGTGATTCCATTTATTCGTACCTCAAAACGTACCGCATGAAAAAAGCCACCCAGCTCTTGCTAGATGGCAAATTCAATGTCGCCGAAGTCGCAAGCCGTGTGGGCTATACAAACTCCAGCAAGTTTGCGCAAGCGTTCAAGGAATACACTGGCTGCTCGCCTAAGGAATACAAAAACAAGATCTAGTCTGCGGCGCTTCTTGCGCATATTTTGCGACGCATCTCGCAACACTCGCAGCGTTTTGCTAGCGCATCTCGTTATGCGTTTTCGTCAGTTGTTCCCGGTTCCTGGGCTTCGTTTGCGGCGTGTTTCTCTTCGTGCATTTCTTCATCGCGGCTAAGCGGTCTGTGTTCTGCGATTTTGATTTCGCGCTTGTTGATGTACATGTTCTTGTCTGCCTTGTTGAACGTGTCTGCGATTGTCGTTGCCTTGGCGTAAGATGCTATTGCAAGACCGCATGCAATCGAAATTTGCTTCCATGGGAACGATGCTTTCTTGGTCAAGTCCATGCTTTCTTTAAGCTGGCTCATAAGCTCGTGGTGGTTGTCTAAATCCCTGCCGGTAAGGACGACTAGGAATTCGTCACCGCCAATTCTAAAGACGGGGCTGTGTGTGAAAATTTGGCAAATCAACTTGCAAGAATTTATAAGGTAGGCATTCCCGTTTTCGTGACCGTACGTATCGTTGATTTCCTTGAGGTTGTTCGTGTCGAAAATGGCAATCCCGTACGATTTTACTTCGCCGCTTTCAATGCGGTCGCTGAGCTTGGCACGGTAATTGTCGTATGCCATCTTGTTGCGTACGCCGGTAAGTGAATCCTGGAATGCAAGCCCCTGCATCTGCTTCATGTGCTGGCTGATGTGGAATTTCGCTGCGGCAAAGCTCTTGGCAAGTTCTCCAATTTCGTCGTTCTGGCGAATGTTGAATTCTGCATTCATATCGCCCGTAATCATCTTCTTGGCTTCTTTAGTGAGCTCCTTGAGCGGCTTTGTAATGCTTCTCGAGAAGAAAATCGTGATGGCGGTCGTGAATGCAAGGAGGAGTAAAATAAAGATGATGCTTTGTTTGAGGTGCCTGTCTCTCTGGGCATTAATTTCTAGAACCGGCGCGATTGTCACAAGAGTCATGCCGTTGATGAGCGGGATGAAAATCTTGACTTGGTCTTCTTCTGGCTTGAATGTTAGACCGTTGGGGAGGGTCGGATGGTAAACGACGGTCCCTTCTGCGTCTTCCAAAAATGCAAAACCGCTTTGCATAAAGTGCACCTGTGAAAGCTGTTTTGTCATTTGGTCAAAATCGATATCGATGCCGGTGACGCCAATTTCCTTGTTGTCCAGGAACATTGGGATAACGTAAGAAATAATGTATGCGTTGATGTTCTTGTTGTAATAAGGCGGAAGCCAGACCGGGCTCCCGGTCATAATGGGCTTATAGTACCATCCTACATGTTCTACGTCAGAAGGGCTGAACTGCTTGATGTTTGTCGTAGCGTGATTTTCGAACAATCCGTCTGCTGTATTTCGAACGAGGTAAACGCCTTCGCTAGAGTGTGTGATGTCTGGATTAAATACGACGAATACGCTTTTGGTATTTGAAAGGTTGTAAATGGTGGATTTGAGGCGTTCCCTAATGCCATCAATGTTCCTGGATAAATTTTGTGGATCCGTCAAAAAGGTAGAGTCGTCCTTGATTTGCGAATAAATTCCCGCGGCGGCTGCCATCGTGTATTTTTCATGGGATTCGAACAGGTAGTTCAGCTTGGCGGCTTCGTTGTTCGCCTGGTCCTTCATGTACTGCATGGAGTTGCGCTGGGTGGTCCGGCTGATGAACAACGTACTAAGAACGCCGAGTGAAAGCGTTCCGATGAGCGTGGTCGATAACGACAGAATTAAAATTTTTGATTGAATCGAAAATCTCATGGTCACCTACTCAATATCGTTTCGATTTTTCAACATGTTGTTTTCGGCGCTAGAAAGCAGCTCGGATAGCGACGAAGATTTTGAATCTTTGCAAATGGCAATGCCGACAGCGAGCTTGACGCATTCCCAAGGATTTTCTGCTTGAGCGGAGCTCTTTACGCCTTCTTCCAGTTTTTCCAGAAGCCCGTTGCAATTCTTTAAATCGCTATTCATGAGCACCACGATGAATTCATCTTCGTTGATTCTGAATACAGGGCTATGATCGAATGTGGTACAAATGAGTTTGCTTGCAACCTGTAACAATGCGATGGCCTTGGAATTTCCGAACTTATTCTTGATTTTGAAAAGGTTGTCGACTCTTGCGACGAGAATCCCGTAAGATTTGATATCTCCTGTAGAAACTCTGATGCTGAATTCGCCAATGTAATGGTCAAATGAATTGCGGTTGCGTACGCTTGTGATCGGGTCCCTGAACGCAAGCCCCTTGATGTGACCCATCGTCTCGGCGAGACGCATCTTGGCCTTGACAAAGCTTGTCGCCAAATCGCCGATTTCATCATTCCGTTTGATGTTGAGTTCGATACCCATTTTGCCATCGATGAGTCTGTTGGCGTAGTCGGTGAGTTGCTTGAGCGATCTTGTAATCGAATTTGCAAATATGAGCGATGCTAAAATGTAGACCACTAAAATCAGCATCGTGATGAGAATAAGATTCTGAATAAGTTTATTTCGGTCTGCGGTAATGGATTCCTTGGGGATTACAAATGTCAAGTCCATCCCGTTTTCGAGTTTGTTATGAATGAACAAACTGTTTTCTGGTAATGTAAATGGATGGCCCTTAGGAATGCTGGGGTGGAAGAGAATGTTGCCGTTCTTGTCGGCGAGGAAAGCATAATCGTTGTCGAAAAGTCGGATCGAAGCGATTTCCCGGGTGAGGTAATCGAAGTCAATGTCTACGCCGACAACGCCTATTTCCGTATCGAATTTGAATAACGGAATGACATACGAAATCATGTAGACAGAGATGTTCTTGTTCAGGTAGGGCATCATCCAAGTCGGCTTTTTCGTCTTGATCGGTGTGTAATACCAGCCGACATGCTCGATATCGCTTGGATCGTATTTCGAAAAGTCTGTGGGCTCTGTAAACTTGAGCTCGTTGTCTCTCGCCGTTTTCGCCATGAAAATGCCGGAAGTCGGCGGAGTCAATTCCGGATTGAATCGCAAGTAGACCGCTACTGCTTTTTCGGTATTGCCGATGGTGAGCCTGATGAGTTCCCGGCTCTTTTCTGTGAATTCGTCGAGCTGTTTTTCGTCAGTCAATTGCCCGAGACTGTCCAGCATTCCGCTAATCGCAATTTCTAGCGTATTGACGTATTGCTCAACGTTCTTGAGGCGGTTGTTGATTTTAATGGTCTCGGTATTGGTGAGGTTGTGGAGATTGCGCTCGGTGTTGTCGTGCGTAACTTTATTTGTGGTATACAAACAAAGGCCGCCTAGAGCAAGTACGCAAAGGACTAGACCCGAAAGTGCGAATGTCAGTACTTTTGTCTGTATCGTTGCTCTAAACTGGCGTCTCATCTATTTCCCCAAAATTTCGATGACCTTTTTATTGTTTGTTGCCCCCATGACGACTGAAACATCGCGCTTGTGGACGTGAAAGTAATCGGCAATCAGTTCACAAATGGCTTCGTTTGCGGCGCCGTCGACCGGCGGGGCCTTGACTTCGACTTTGTAGCTTCCGTCAGGCTGTGGCGTGACGCTCTCGCGCTTGCTGCGCGCGTGGACCTTGATGTTAATTCTCATGGCGCATTAAGTGAGAGCGATGCCGTCGTTCTGTATCGCCGCCGGCGCTTCGAATTCTCTCTGCTGGTCGTTTTCCATGGCGGAGAGGAGCTCGTCCTGGCTATGGATGAGGGCTCGGCAGCGGATGAAGTAATTGGTGCGAAGCTGGCGGAGCTGCTCAATTTCGGTGCGGAGGTTTTCGCTTTCGCGCTTGATGCTCTCGACTTCGCGCATGGCGCGTGCCTTTGCTTCGGCGATGATGATTTCCGCTTCCTTTTCGGCGGATGCCTTCACCTCGTTAATCGTGCGCTGCATCGTCACAACGGCGTCCTGGATCGTCTTTTCGATTTGACGGTAGTAGTTCACGCGCTCTTCGGCGACTTTCAGGCGCTCGGTCAAGTTTGTGCGGTCGCGGAACATGTTTTCAAACGCGGTTGCCGTGGTCTCCAGAAAAGCCTTCACCTCTTCCGGATCGTACCCCTTAAAAGATTTTTTATGAAATGTCTGGTTTCTAATGTCAAGCGGAGTGAGTTCCATAAAATCCTGCTTTTACGCTATAATCTATTATATAAGTAAAAGATATAAAAAGGATGCATGTTGTCATGCCTTGTGCGCTGTCATGCCCCGCCTGACGGGGCATCTCCTTTTGACAATATGGAATGGAGATTCCCGCTCAAGGCGGGAATGACATGCATCGCTCTTTAAAAATATTTGTTCACATATTGTTAATACATTGTGTTTTCATTGAACGCTTTTTGTTTGAGTCCCGTTAAGGGTGAAAAATTACCCTTTAGGTCGGTTGTAACCCCTTGATAAATACCGACATTTTACTAAATTTGAGTCTCAAAAAAATTCTGTTTTCATAGAAAGGTTTTTATCATGAAAAGAACATTCCAGCCTCACAATCGTAAGCGCGTTAACAAGCACGGTTTTATGGCCCGTATGGAAGACCGTTGGGGTCGTGCTGTCTTGAGCCGTCGCCGTGCTAAGGGCCGTAAGGTCCTCACCGTTAGCGACGAAATCTATAAGAAGTAAGTCGGGGCTGGCTTATAGCCACTCTGCGTTCTTATCGGCTGCCCAATCAGCCCGCTTACCGGCAAGTAGCCGTCCAAGGAAAGTTCCTCCGCGCACCTGCTTTTAGCATGCGATGGATTGAAGCTCCGGACGGTTTTTGTCGTTTCTGCTTCTTAGCCAAGAAGAAGAACGGAAATGCCGTGTATCGCAATAAGTGCCGTAGGATCCTACGTCCACTGTTTTATGGTATTGTCCCGAATATCAAAAAGCCCGTCTGGGCAATGATTATCGTGAGCGACAATTCCAAGGAAATGTCCTCTGAACGTTTTCGAGAATCCGCCCAGAAAATTTTCCACAAGATGGAATGGGACAAGCAACCGGATGTGGCAGAAGCTTAAAAACGCTCTGGTGGCGGCTTTGATTGCCCCCATCCGTCTATACCAACTGGTACACCCCTATTTTTTTCATGGGGTCTGTAGATTCCAGCCTACGTGTTCAAACTACGCAATTGAAGCTTTACGCCTCCACGGGCCCATCAAAGGTTTCTATCTTGCGGTTTTTAGAGTCTTAAGATGCAACCCCTTCTGCAAGGGCGGCTATGACCCGGTTCCGCCCCCTAAGGATAAAAAATGAACAAGAATACACTCATTGGTTCCATCCTTATCGCGGTCATCGTGATTTGGTGGATGGCTGTCAATAACGCTAACGCCGAGGCGCAGGCTGCAGCCCGTGCCGCACAGGCTAAGGCTAAAACCGAAAAGCAGGTCGCTGCAGATTCTGCAAAGTCGCTCGTGATTCCGAGTAAGACGCCTGAAATCAAGGCTGCTCCGGTCTTGGGCGGTTCTGAAAACGCTGCCGCTCCGGCTGTGGCAAACGATAGCGCAGCTCCGGTCGCCCCGAAGGCTGAAATTGCAGAGCGCTCCGTGACGGTCGAAACTGACAAGTTCATCATGACCCTCACCAACAAGGGTGCTAAGATCAAGAGTGTTATCGTGAAGGCTCTCCCGGATTCTACCGGCAAGTTCCCGGAACTCATCCAGGACACGACGCTTGGCGCCTTCGACTTGAAGCTCGACAATGCAGACTTGAGCGAAGCGATGTTCGAACTCGGCAACGCGCCTGCAAAGATTGTCGTGACCGACAGCGCAAAGGTCCAGTTCGCATTCCAGGACGCAAACGGCAACCAGGTCATCCGTTCTTACGGCTTTACCAAGGAAGGTCCGGCAGTCCGTCAAGAAAACAAGTTTATCGGCTTCCAGCCGAATGCCTATGAACTCGCATGGAAGGGTGGCCTCAAGGAAACTGAAGATATTCCGAAGTCCAAGGGCTTCATGGGCATCGGCGGTGGCGGCACCTACTATTTCAGCGAAGTCGTCTTCAACGACCGCTATTCTGTGGAACGCGAAATGCCGCGCGAACAGACTTCTTTCAATGCTACTGAAGGCAAGGTTATTTGGGCCGGTCTTCGCCGCAAGTACGTGGCCATGACGGTCCAGTTCGACGAGGCTGTTCCGGCTGTGCTCAAGACAAAGCCGATGAAGGTTGAAGATAGCGAAGTCGATCCGGGTACGTACAAGCTTACGATTGCCGACGATTTCCGCGGTGCTCAGTCCCTCAACTACGACTTGATGATTCTCCCGCTCAAGTGGGATGAACTCTCTGCTCTCGACAAGGACTACGAAAAGATTATCGTGAGTGGTTGGAGCTGGTGCGGTGCAGACGTTTGGTTCGTCTGGATTTGCAAGATGCTCCTCAAGCTCTTGAACCTCTTCTACAGCATTATTCCGAACTACGGTATTGCTATTATCCTCGTGACGCTCATCGTTCGCGGTATCACGACTCCGTTCACCGTGAAGCAAATCAAGTCCACGCGTGGCATGGCTGCTCTCAAGCCGCAGCTCGATGAAATCAACGTGAAGTACCGTACCGACCCGCAGAAGAAGCAGGCCGCTATGATGGAACTCTACAGCAAGAACAACATCAACCCGCTCGCAAGCTGCACGGGTGGCTGCCTCCCGATGCTCATCCAGATGCCGATTTTCATGGGCCTCTTCTTTGTGCTTGGCCGCGCAATCGAACTTCGTGGCGCTCCGGCTTTCCTCTGGATCTCGGACCTCAGCCGCAGTGACGTTGTCTGGAACGGTATCAGCATTCCTATCATCATGCCGTCTGGCCTTGCCATCCTCCCGTGGCTCATGGTGGCAACGACCTATTTCCAGACCAAGGTGACGATGAGCTCCAACGCCGGCATGGATCCTGCCCAGCAGAAGATGATGGTGTGGATGATGCCTGCCATGATGCTCTTGTTCAGCGCCGTGATGCCGTCTGGTCTCGTGCTCTACTGGATTATCGGTAACATCTGGAGCATTGCTCAGTACAAGTACATCTACAGCAAGTTCCCGCCGGTTAACGGCAACAAGCCCGCCGCTTCTTCCAAGCTCAAGGGCAAGAACGTCAAGGACGCTGAAATCGTGAAGTAATTGAAAATGCGCGGGCTTTCCCGCGCATTTGTCATTCCCGCCTCCGAGCGGGAATCTCCCTCTCGTCATTAAGCAAAAAAGAAGCCGCATCTACGGCTTCTTTTTGTATTGTATGTCATTCCCGCCAGAGCCTGTCCTGAGCACAGTCGAAGGAAGCGTGCATCACCCTTATTTGCTCTTCTTAAGCTTCAAGATTCGCTTGACGCTTTCGTCTATCCGCGATTCCTTGATTTTGCCTTTTTCGACCGCTTTAACAACGGCGTCAAATACTTGCGTGAATTCTCTGGAACAAAGCACCACGTCAACGCCAGCTTGAATTGACTTGATCGCGGCTTCGGTGTTGCTGAACTGCTTGGTGATGGCTCCCATGTCCATCGCGTCAGTCACGATAACACCGTCAAAACCGAGCTCTCCGCGGAGCTTGTCTTGCAGAATCACTGACGAAAGCGTTGCTGGCAAATCGTCGCCTGAAACATTCGGGGCGGCAATGTGGGCGGTCATAATCATCTGGGCGCCAGCCTTGATGCCTGCCTTGAACGGGATCATTTCGCATTTGAGCATTTCGTCCCAGGTCTTGTCGGTCGAGGCGTAGCCATAATGCGTATCTGTACTCACGTCGCCATGTCCCGGAAAGTGCTTGAGCGTGCCGATAACGCCTGCGGATTCTAGACCGTTCAGGTAGCTCACTACAAATTTTGCAGCAGTCTTTGGATCGTCCGAAAAAGCGCGTGGGCCGATGACGATGTTGTCTGGATTCGTGTTTACGTCGGCGACTGGCGCGTAGTCAATATCGAATCCGTATTTCTTGACGTAGCTTCCGATGGTGAATGCTGCCTCGTAAGCGTCATCCGGATCGCTGGATTCTGCGATAGCGGCCATGCTTTCGTATTTGGGAACATCGAAATTTTCATTATTTGCAATACGCGCCACGCGACCGCCTTCTTCGTCAATCGCAAGGAGCGGTGAACCGTTGAGTTCCCTGATTTCATCGATGAATTTCCCAAGCTGGGTCTCATCGACAATGTTATGTGCGTAAAGAATCATGCCGCCAATGGGGTAGTCCTTGTTGACCGCACGCATGGTCTTGTTGACTTTTTGGAGCTTGTAATCGGGGAGCTCAGCGTATTCGTTCCAATGGATGCTTGTATCTAGCGCTTCGGGGCGCACAAAGAACATCTGCCCGACCTTCTCGCGGAGGGACATCTTCTGGATGGCGGAATCTTCTGCCGAGGGCTCGCTCGAATAATCGTTCCCGCACGCTGCTAGAAATAGTGCGGTCGCTGCACACCCAATGACGCTCGAAATAACATGTTTCCTGTAAAACATAAAATACCCTCAAGACTTATTCTTCAACATTAAACGTCTTGCCGGCAAACATTTTCAGCAATGCTTTCGAAAGTTTCGTTATTGCTGTGAGTTTGTCTGTCTCGACGTTCTTCTCTTTGCCCTTGATGTTGAAGGATAGTGTTGCACCCTTGTCCGTTACTTCCATGTTCACCTTGGCGCCCATTACAATCGGCACGTTTATATCGTCGTGCCCGGCCGGGAATCCGCACATCACGGGAATGTTGTACTCTTTCAAATATTGGGAGAGCATGGCTTCGGTGCTTTCGTAATCAAGGTCTGTTCCCGAATCCACAAATTCGCCAAGGATAACGCCTTTCACGTTTTCCATCACGCCGTGAAGTTGAATGGAATTGAACATGCGGTCGATGTTGCGCAGGTTCTCGCCGATTTCTTCCATAAAGAGGATGATGCCGTCATTCCTGAAAACATCGATATCGCTAGCGCCAATGAGCGGTACGAATGTCGCCATGTTGCCACCAACAAGAATACCCTCGGCTTTGCCTTTCTGGTTGTACTTGTGTTTTGGTACTTTGTATGTCGGGACTTCGCCTTTGAGCAAATCGCGTAGGAGCGTGCTGTTGATGTCCTTTCCTTCGCTTTTAGCCATGCTGGAACTCATGGTGCCGTGGATGCTCATGACGCCTGCTTTTGTTTGCATGGCATGTAGCGTGGTCACATCGCTATAGCCGATAACCCATTTGGGGTTCTTTTTTACAAGCTTCGGATCAATCAAATCGACAAGCTGGATGGTGCCGTAACCACCGCGGTTGCAAAGAATTGCCTTGATGCTTGTGTCCTTGAGCGCTTCTTCAAAGTCATTGGCGCGATCTTCAGCCGTGCCTGCATATTTGCCTGCTTCAACCTTACTTGCGCTTTTGCCGATGACCGGTTTATAGCCCCAGTCCTCGAGGATGTTTGCGGTCGTTTGGACAACATCTTCTGTTGTTGTGTAAGCGGGGGAAAGTAGTGCGACTTTGTCTCCTTTTTTGAGGAAGGTGGGTGCGGTATTTTCGGCGAGGGGGGTGTTGTTTGATTCTTCCGGTGCAATATAAGAATTGCCGTCACTGCAGCCTGCAAGTGTCATAGATAAACATAATACAGCTGTTATTCCTATCGTTTTAGACAGGCTAGGAAACCTGAAACTGCAGGACGACATATTTTTGATATCCATAAAGCTCCCCACTGGATAAACCCTAAAAAATGTTTAGGGTATAATATACATATTTTAACGTTTTTGGCTAACGCCAGGTCCTTTGATGATACTATGACCGTGTTGTGCCGCTTCAAGTACAATTTTTTGATTGATGCTGTTCACGACCGATTCAACGTGCGTGATGATGCCGAGCATTTTTCCTTCGCGCTGTTGGCTTCTCAGACAGTTCATCACGTCTTCCAAAGTCATATCGTCGAGCGTTCCAAAACCTTCGTCCATGAAAAGTGATTCGACGCGGACGTTTCGGCTGGCAAAGTCTGCAATTCCGAGCGCAAGCGAAAGACTAATCAGGAATTTTTCACCACCCGAGAGATTGGAAATTCCGCGCGGTGTGTCGAATTCAGCATCGTCCACTTCGAAGCCCAGGTTTCCTTTGGCAACGAGCCTGAAACGGTCCTTGACGATTTGCAGGTGCCTGTTGGCAAGCTTGAGGAGCGACTTGAAAGTGAGCCCCTGAACGAATGTGGCAAAGTCGCTGCCGTCCTTGACACCGAACCAGTCGCCCATGGCATCCCAGCGGGCTGCTTCGGCCTTCTTTTTGTTCAGGTCTTTTTCGAGTTCCTGCAGTTTTGCCAAGTTCATTTTATAACGGTTGACTCTTTCTTGTGCGGCGCCTGATTTTTGCTGGAGCGCATTCAGTTCATCTTCGACGGCCTTCTTTTGATCGAGTAAATCCTGGAGCGGAATGTCGTCGGAACGTTCAGACTTTATCTTCTCGATGGCATCAATAGCTTCTTCTCGCAATCGTGTTGCAGAGGCTAATGCTTCGTCAATAGATTTCTTTTGTAATTGCAACTGTGAAAATTCTACTTCTGGCATGGAGGCTGCAAGATAGGCAGCCTCGTCGGTAAAGCCTTTGGACGTGATGGCGCTTGTGAAATTTGCAGAGGCGTTGACGATTTTTTCTGCGGTTGCTGCAATACTTTCGCTCGTAGACTTGATTCTGGAATCCAAATCGATGCAATGGTTTTCGGCATTGCGGAATTCGTTGTCCGCTTTGGTGTATGCGGCCGTCGCTTCGTTCTTTTTGGATGTAGCCGTGCTGGCTTCGGTTTCTACGTTCTTGTCGCCGAATTTACTTGCTCGTGTTTTTTGAATTTGTTCAAACTCGTTGCTTGCCTTGTCGAAGGCGCTAGATTCGGATGCGAGATTTTCTTTGGCTTGCTTGACTGCGTCTTCGAAAATGGTCGCATTGTTGCGTGCTATGGCGAGCTTGCTAGACAAATCGTCTAGTTCGGCTTGGCGCGTCTCGAATTGTTGCTGTCTCTGCTTTAAATCGTTTAGAATTGCAGTTGCGGTTCCAATATTGAATTCGGCCCATGGCTTCCACAGAGCTGCAATTTGTTCTGCGGTTTCGTTCTTTTGATGGTTCAATGCATCAATGCTTTCGATGGCTGCGTTTTGGGCCGTCGTTGCACGGTTCTTGTCGATTTCGCACTGTGCCATGAACGCGTCCGCCTTTTGCAATCTAAGATTCAAATCGCGGATTTTATCGGCAACGCTCGAGGCGCTAGACTCATCAATGGAAATGCTTCCTGCTTGTTGGTTGCAGGCTGGGTGTTCTTTGGAACCACAGACCGGGCACGGGGCGCCTTCAACGAGGTGCTTCTGGATGATGTCGGCGAGTACCAAAATATCGTTTTCGAACAGCTTTTGCTGTTCCTCGAAAAGTTCCTGCTTGCGCTTGGTGGCGGCCTTTAACTTGTCGTCCGCTTTTGTGAAGTCTTTTTCAGCGGCAACTTTCGCATTTTCGGCATCGCTGATGTCCTTAAGTTGCTTTCGAATTGTGGCGACGAGATTCTCGCTTTGCGGTACAATCCCGCGCAGTTCTGCATCCTTGGCGTTATTGTCCTGGATTTCTTTGAGGCCTGTTACTTTGGGCTCAAGAGTGAGGATTTCTGCTTGGACTTTTTTTAAGCCTGATTCTGCTTTGGCGAGTTCTTGGGCGGCGCGGTTCTTGCGGCTTTCCGCCGTTGATTTGATTCCTGCTGCGTTTTTCAAGTTCTCGTCGAGCTTGCGAATCTCGTTCCAGAGCGGCTCGCTTTCAACGATAAATTGTTCTGCATCGTTTTTGGCCTTTTCGAGTGTTGCTTTTTTCTCGCGAATAAGGCTCAATGCTTCTGTCGATGTCTTGAATTCACCCTGCAGTTTGACAAGTGCGGATTCATCGGTGCTTTTGCGGGCGCGTAAACCTTGCAGCTCCGTGTAGAGCGATACGCATTCCCTAGCTTTTTCCGCTTGAGCAAGTTGCGTTTCTTTTTCCGCAAAGTTAGACTTGTTTGAACTTGCCTTTGATAGTTCTGCTTCGGCTTTGTTCAAGCGATCTTGGCTGCTGTTCAGTGAATTCCGCCAGTTGATTCTAGCTTCGAAATCCGATTTTTGGATAGCAAGGTTCTTTTGCTTGTCGGCGAGATCTTTAAGCAAAGCTTCGTCAATTGCAATTTCTTCGGCCTTGGGGAGTGCTTCGCTCAAGGTGTTGAATGCCGTCTGTGCGGTTTCTTTTGCGCGGTTCGCGAGGCTTCTGTGCTCGCCAACTTTTTGGCCGATGCGGCGGTATCTTTCCGTCCCGTTCAGCTTTTCGAGAATGTCGGCACGTTCTCTTTCGTTACTTGTCAGGAACTTGCTGAATTCCCCTTGTGCAAGCATTATCGAGCGGCAAAATTGGGAATAGTCGAGCTGGATGAGCTCGGCGTTTGCCTTGCCCAGTTCTCCTTTTGCACCGGTATTTCCGTTAAAGATGTAATGGTGCGGATTGTCGATGGCGTATATTGTACCCTGCGCATTTTGCAATTTCCCGTCGGCCTTGTCGCGGGCTCTGCGCTGGCTCCATTCCGATACGAAAGTCCCTTTTTTGCAACTGTAAGTGACTCGTGCGTAACATGTGCCTTTATCCGAAGTCATGACGGCATTGCCGTTGCCGCCATTGTAAATTAATTCCTGGCGAGGGGTGGCCCCATAAATGGCAAGCGTGATGGCATCGAGAATGCTAGTCTTTCCCATGCCCGTTTTTCCGCTAATGACGAAAAGGCTATGGTCCAGTTCCTTATATGAAGGATCTGTAAAGTCTATGCACCATTCACCGGCGAGGCTATTGATATTTTCAAATTCGACTTTCAGGATCTTCATGGTTATGCCTCCTCGCTTTTCACTTCTTCAACCACTTGCCTAAAAAGCGGGAGGTAGTTTTCGAAATCTTTCTTGATGTCGTCGTTCATTTCTGTGATGCCGATTTTGCTCATCAGGAGGCGCCTGAAAATTTCTTCATCGTCAAGCACGTCAACGGATTCGAGTGTCTCGTCCGAGAAACTGTCGGCGCCAAGAGCGTTATTGCGGTTGACTTTCCAGCTTACGACTTCAAACGGCGCTTTTTCGAGTACAGGCAAGAGCGCTTCGTGGATGTTTACACCTGGAGTGTAATCGTACTCGATTTCGATCATTAACGGCTTGGGGATGGTCTCCTTCCGCAATTGCTTGAGTTGGGCTGTGATGCTTTCGATCGATCCCGAAATGCGCTTGAAACTGTAGTATTGTGGCGTCTCGATTTTTTGTACAGAAGGTTCCTCGCCTTTCTGCAAGTCAATCGCCAAAATGTGGTGCGCTCTTTCGGCTTCGTCAAAACCGAGAATGAATGGCGAACCGGAATAGCGGATTTTCGGATTCCCTGCAACCTTGGAACTGTAATGAATATGCCCGAGCGCGACGTAGTCAAATCCTTCTGGAAATGATGATGCGGGGACAGTCCCCAAGTTCCCAACGATGTCGCGCATGCCGTGCCCCTTGGCGTCGCTGCCGTTGTCGTTTTCGGGGCGGCCTTCTAAGTTGGAGGCGTACAAGTGCCCTGTGGCTATCATTGGAATTTGTCGGCCGTTGCGCAATTTCTCTGCGGCTTCGTACACGGCTTGATATAATCCTTTATACGTGCTTTGGACAAAATTGTCATCACCTTCGATTTTAAAACGGCGCAGCTCCTGCTCACGCACGTACGGGACGGCAACGCTAATTCCAATCACGTTGTTTGAATCGTCCTTTAATTCCTTGACAAGTTCATCGATAGGGCGATCGCCAAGTGAACCGACCATCTGGATGTTGAGCGCGTCAAGCAAATCTCGTGGTGCATCTAGCATGGCTCCAGAGTCGTGGTTGCCGCCAACGAGCACGATGTTCTTGCAACATGTATCTAAAAGCGATGCCAGGAATCGGAAATACTGGCGCCTCGCTTCGACGGAAGGGTTTGTCGTGTCGAAAATGTCGCCTGCAACCACAAGGCATTCTGCGCCGAATTCTTCAATGCGTCCTTTGAGCCAGCTTAGAAACTGCTTTGTTTCTTCGAGCCTGTCAATATCGTGCATGGAATTGCCTAAATGCCAGTCTGCCGTGTGGATTAGCTTCATCTTTACCCTTTATTTTGATGTCATCTCTGAGCTCCAAATATACTATCGATTTTTTGGCACAAAATGACAAAAGTCCCTAAAAAAACTATTTTACTTGCCGTTACTAGCTAATACTAGGTAATACAAGCTGATAAATCTTTAAAAATTTCCAGGGGAACCTTTATGAAAAAGATGATTTTCTGTGCGGCTGCTATCTGTTGCTCAGCTCTGTTTGCTCAAGAAGCTGCTGTTGCTCCGGCACCTGTTGCTCCGGCACCTGTTGCCAATACGGATAGTGTTCAGACTGTAGCTCCGGCTGAAACGCCTGTTGCTGCTCCTGCTGCAGAAGCTGCAAATGCTGCTGCTCCAGTTGCCGATACGGCTAAAGTGGCTGCTCCCGCTGTAGAAACGGCTAAGGTCGATACGGTGAAAGCTGCAGAACCGGTGGCCGCTCCGGTTGCTGAAGTGGCTCAAGTTGAAGACACCGCTAAGGTTGCCGAGGCCGATACCTCCAAATGGAGCAAGTTTGTCGGCGTAAGCCTTACGGTTCCGTTTGAAAGCTATAAGGCTGGTGGCAAAAAGATCAATTTTATTAATTACGAAGTTAGCGCCACCTATGTAGGTGTTTGCCGTTGCGGTTTTACCCCGAAGGCTTCTATCTCGGCGGGTATTGCGACTGCAAAGAAAATTCCGTTTTATCCGTCGAAGGGCTGGCAGGTCGGTTCGTTCAGCACTTTCGAAGTTGGTGCAGGTTATAGTTTCGTGAACAGTGAAAAGCTCCTGCTTTCTGGATTCGCCGTTGTCGGATTTGAATATGCGAATTTTATAACGGAATCCAAGAAGATGAAGCATAGCGAACTTGGGAATGTTGATCGCGATTATCTTGAATCGTTCTCTTCCCTTACCCTTGGTGGCGATGTGATGGCTAGGTTCGCCCTGAATGAAAGCGTGGGCCTCTTTGTAAGTGTTGGTGGCCGCTGGGTGGCTTATACCGATGCTGAATCTGCTGTGAGATACACAAAGGATGATTACACCCGTACCGAAAACATCCATGATGATGGCGTTGGCTACTTCAGCATTGTGCCATCGTTTGGCGTGATGTGGAAAATCTAAAATAGATTACATCGTTCCCGATTCAAGACCTTTTACGGGAACATAACGAATAGAGCCGTCTGGTGCAATGATCATGGCAACACCGCCCATGTAATTGACCCAGCGGCCTTTTTCGTGGTAGCGCACGTTGGCATGCCCTTCGGTCACGTAGGCGAGGAGAGGCACGACCAAAAAGTCGTGTGTACACATAATGCTGACGCGCTTCATCGCAGGGAGATTTGCAAGAATGTTGTCTTTGAGCAACTGTTCACTGCGGATGCTTAGATCGTAAAATGCATCTTGGAATTCTCCTGCGAATGCGTATCTGGAATACAAATCCCAACCACCGCCAACCGATGTTGTGTATTCGCTAACTTTGTCGGCGTCCATCACGTACCAGGCTCCGTCCATGTACGGGAGAATGTTGAGCGTATAATTTAGTTGGCCTTTGCCCTTTGCAATTTCTTCGCAGGTCTCTTGCGTGCGTGTGTAACCGGAGTAGCCGTAGTAAAAATCTTCCTTGGCGACCATTGCAAGGCGTTTGCCTAAGTTGTTGGCGTAAATTATACCATTGTCGGTCAAGTGGCCTGTGGGACTTGTGTCTCCGGTGCGCTCGCTATGGCGGATGATGAAGACGGCTATTTCGTTGGGCTTGAGGTTTGCGTAAACTTCAACGAGGTCCGTAAATCCGTCGGCTTCTTGCGGGGTGGCAAGTCGCCAGGCGTTTGTGGCGGTTTCGAAGATGTAAAAGTTGTCGTGGTTTACGCGGCCTTCGCGGACTTCCTTGTTGTATTCGCCGGGGCCAAATCCTGCTGTATCTTTTTCGATGGGCTGCGCAATGCGCCATTCCTTGGAATTTGCATCGCAGATGAATCGCACGGTTGAATGGTCCGCGTGCTCGTAGTCGTTTGCAAAAAGGGCGCTTTGACCTTGATTGACGTACGTGACCTGCCCTGCGTTTGCATCAGTACATGGCCCGAATCCGTAAGCGATGGGGATGAACGCGCGCATGTAGCGCTCGAAATTCGGAATGCCCATGCCCCATGATGAAACGTTATTGCGGATGTCGTTGTATTTCCAAATTGTATCCAAGCCTACGATCCAGTCGGCAATTTGAATTTTCCAGTTCTGGTCGTTCCAAATGCCATCGCCCTTGATGTCTTCGGCGAGATTGTTCGCGAGGTTCATCATGTCGTTTTCACTGCGCTCGCCTTGAATCATGGCGGAGATAGCAAACAGTGCGGCACTGTATTCGCTACTGCCGAACATGTCCAAATCTTCGGCAACGGGCTTGTCTGTGCGTCCGTCGGTGAAGTACGGCTGCGAATAAAGCATGACCGTGTCAATCCCGAATGCGGCAAATGCTTCGCGCTCCGCCTGCGCTTTGGCTTCGGCAAAGTCTATGTGGTTCATCGTGAGCTGCTCGATACGCGGGATGGTAATGTGCGTGAGAATGTTCACGTTCGCATGTGCGGGCGAGCATGTCTTTGCGGCAAGTGTGATGGGGTTGTTCGAAACTCTGCCCGTCACTTCGTTGCGGTAAAAACCGGTCGCCCTGATTTTCACGCAGTTGGAATTCGAATGGACTTCGTTAAAGGTGTAGCGGCCGTCGTTAGTGAGGATGCAATCTTCTGCTTTTTGATAAGTCTCGGTGTTGAATTCCTTGCTTGCTTCGGTGACGGTAACGCTTGTGCCAAAGACGAACGGCCCTTTTTGTGCAATACCGGTCATCGGAGAAATGAATCCTTCGATAAAGACGGTGTCTGGGCTGCCGATGATTGTACCGTTTGGCAGTGACGTAACTTTGTTAACCGCATGCAGAAATCCGTCGCTGCATGTGATGCTAAAATCTGTGGTGTCTGCAACACTGCGCCATATGCCTTTTACGCAAAGACGCGGCAAGTTCTCGTTCTGCACAAAGAAAGCATGACCTTCACGGCCTGCATCGCAAGCGGGCAAATTGGCTGCGCTTTGGACAATCAAGGAATCGAAAGCTGAAGCGGGCGTGCTAGGAATGTTTTCTTTTGAACTGTTTGTCGGATTTTCGTCAGAACCACATCCTGTTGCCAACAAAGCGGCAAAACCAATCGTTGCTAAATTGAATTTTGTCATTTTTCTCCTGCTTTGTTGATATTCCTATTTCTTCAGCTTGTCAATCAAGCGTTTAGCGGGGAAGCCGACGAGCTGGAAACCTTTTTCCCAGATAAAGTCCTTGATGCGCTCTGCACGAGTCTCGTTGCATTTCGGGAGCCAACTCTCGTCAAAATCGGCGTCTAGCCCGGCTTCTAGAATGAGGGCGGTGTAGTCCTTGTTGAGTGCGTCGTAGGCGTGATGGCGTACGAAGTGTTTCTTTTCTTCGTAGTTGAAACGGCGTTCCAGAAGCTTGCGCTTCACGAAACCAGCGCCTTGTTGGATGAGCTCGTCGTATGCGAAGAACACGGGACGTTCCGTGTGGTAGAGCGATTCCATGACGACTTCGGCTTCGGTGAATTTTTCGCTCAAGCCGACTTCTAGCTTTCGCGTAACATCGTAGAATTCGGTCTGCTCGGGAGTCTCGAAAATGTGCAAGAAGAACACGCCGAGTGCGGCGGGTTTCATGTACAAGAAGAACGATTGCAGATGCGGTGCAAATTCGTCATTGCTCGTGAGCGAAACGACGTCTGCATTGCTTTTTTCGGCACGTTCAAAGAATTCTTTGAATTTGTTCTGGTAATAGACGATAGAATCGTTGATGAGCAACAAGCGTTCCACATCGCGCGTGATGACGCCGGGAACGTAGTTGCCGGCTGCGTCGGTGCGGTTCGCCTGCAGTTGCAAATAACGCCGCCACATGCCAAAGTCAAATCCGCGATTTTCGGTGAGGAAAAGCTCGATGTGATTTTCCATTAAAAAATCGTAGGTGTCGCTTGAAAGCGTTCGACGGTTCGTGAGGAGGACGACCTTGAAGTCGGTCTCGGCGAGATGCTTGAGCGCAAAGCGGACATAGCCGGGGAGGTCTTCCCCGGTTTGGTAACTGGCATAGAGGGCGACTTTATTGCATGCGTCCATCAACTATCTTCCTCTGCGGCCTCCGCGGCTGCTGCGTCCGCGACCTTTTTCGCTAGATCTGCGGCCACGTCTTGCTTCACGCGGTTCGCTGGCTACGTGGAATCCTTCGCCGAATTCACGGGAGTCGCGACCGCTGCGCTTTTCAGAACCGTGTTTCCCACGCTTGTCGGAACGGCGACCTTCATCGAATTCGTCACGGCCCTTGCGGAAACCGCCACGTTCACGAGAATCGCGACCGGTGCGTTCAAAGATCGGACCGTCGAAATCGCGACGTCCACGGCGACCGCGAGAAACGTATTCCGGTTCGTAATCGTCGTCTTCGTCCGGCTGGCTCACATAGCCGAGTGCTTCGGCGGCCGCAGCGCGGTCAGCTCTTTCATTGAAATTGCGAATGTCGCGTTCGGTATCTTCGCGGGTACGGCGCTTCTTCGGTTCGGGGCTCAGCTTTTCGGTGATGCTGAAGTCTGCCTGACCGCGCAATGGATCAACTCTAAGGAGTTGAACCATCACCTTGTCGCCACGGCGGAAGGTGCGGCCGCTACGCTTGCCAAATGCAAGACCCTGGTCGGGGTTGAACACATAGAAGTCGTCGCCCGTGATATCGCGGTAGCGCACAAGACCTTCGGCAATCGGATCGTCGATGGAAACGTAGATGCCCCATTCTTCGATGCCCGTGACGCTTGCTTCGAAGCTATCGCCAATACGGCTTTTCAAAATCCAGCAGCTGCACACCTTGATGGCAATGCGTTCCACCTTCATGTTCTTGATTTCGTTTGCCGAAATCAAGTCGCAGACTTCAATCACGCTGTTCACGCGTTCGGCGTCGATTTCCTTCCCCTTGCGGGCGAGTTCACGATGGCACCAAAGGTCCGCGTAACGGCGGATCGGCGAAGTGAAGTGGCTGTAATCCTGCCAGTTCAAGGCGAAATGTCCGAAGCTGTTGGAATCGTAATGCGCCTTCTGCATACTGCGCAAAATGCGATTTGTGAGCGTCTCGTCACCGGCGGCGCGCTTGACCAGGTGTTCGTAAAGCTTGAAGGCTACCGGGTTCAAGTTCGTATCGCCGCTGCGCGGCTTACCCAAGTCACGCAACATCACCGGAGCGTCCTTGAACAGATCCGGGTACATGTAATAGAGTTCCATGATGTCCTTCGTGTCCGGAGCTTCATGGATACGGTAAATGCCTTGCAGTTTGCGCTGCTTGAGTTCCTTGGCGCAGCAGTTGTTCGCGATGAGCATGCACTCTTCGACCCAAGAATTGGAATCGTCGTGTTCGCGCGGGAAAATCTTGACCGGTTCACCGTTTTCGTCAAACTTGCAACCGTATTCAGTTGTCTGGAATTCGAGCAAGCCATCCTTGGTGCGGTTCCTCTTGAGAAGTGCTGTCACTTCGGCGAGAGCCTTGATGGAATCGTCGCCTTCTTCCATCATCTTCACGGCCTGCTGGTACGTGATGCCCTTCGTAATGTTCACGACACTGCGGTGGAAGTCCCAACCGAGAACGTTTGCTTCCTTGTCCAAGTCAATCATGCAAGTGAATGCGCAACGGTCTACGCCTTCGTGCAAACTGCAAACGCCGCTTGAAAGCTTTTCCGGGAGCATCGGCACTGCCGTCCACGGCAAGTATTGCGTGTAGCTTCTTTCAAGAGCTTCTTCGTCGAGGTCAGATCCTTCAGGCACGTAGTAGCTCACGTCGGCGATGTGCACGCCGAGCTTGTAACCACCATTCGGCTTGCGTTCCACGCTGATCGCATCGTCGTGGTCCATGGCGCCTTCGGGGTCAATGCAGAGAATGTCGAGCTTGCGGTAATCCACGCGGCCCTTGAAATCCTTTTCGGTCGGGTCCGTAATGGATGCCACGTACTTTTCAATGGCGGGGCTAAAGCCCTTGGGCAAGTTGCTCTCTTCCATGAACTGTTTCTTGACTTCGTCCCAAGTCACGTTCATGATTTCGGCAGAGCGGTCCACCTTTGCCAAGTAGCTGTGCTTGAGCTTCGGGTGCGGATAAAGCGTGAAGCTGATGGTCTCGCCTTCCTTGCCCGGCGCCTGCCTGCGGTGGCACATCTCGTACACCTTGCCGGTATCGATTTCGGTCACCTGCCAGTCTTCGTCACCGGTCTGGTGCAGAATGCCGCGCTTCACGCGTGTGCCGGAATCCTTTTCGGTCTGACGGCGGCTGCGAGCGCCTGGACGGCGGTTGTCTTCGACGCCCTGCTCTGCAAGTTTCTTGCGACGCTTTTCGCGCTTGTCTTCGAGCGGTTCGCCATCGCCCAGCTGGTATTCCTTGTGGGCGGAACGCTTGAGAACACCGCGCTCGATCATGTCGGCGAGGAGCTGCTTAAAAGCCATCTTCTGTTTTTTGGGGAGGCCGAGAGCGCTGCGGAGCTGGCTCCCTACCATAGGTTCGTCACGAAGGATTGCAATAATTTGTTCTTCGCTCGGTAATTCCTTAGCCATAATTAAGCCTCCTTGTTTTCTGTTGCCGCTTCTTTTGCTGCGGCAAGTTCCGCCTGCTTGTACGGCATTGCGGATTCAATTAAATCGTGGGTTTCGTCGCGGAGATCGGCCATCGGCTTGTCGGCGTAATCTTCATAACGGATCAGCGGGTGAACGACCATCTCGACGGTGCCGGAATAGACCGCCCATTTGACCTTTGGGAGAATCTTTCCGGTATTGATAAATGTAACTGGCAAAATGTCAAAGTGCTGTTCTTTTGCCAAACGGAAAATTCCATTTTGGAACTTGAACATGTGCCCGTCTTCGCTGCGGTGGCCTTCGGGGAACACAACGATGTTGTAGTTGCTTTCGAGGCGTTTCTTGAGGATTTTGCCGAGGCCTGCGTTTTTGCGCGGGTTCGTGTGGATAGGAATGTTGCCGGAGCGGTTCAGGACCCAGCCGAATACGGGCGCTTTCCAGAGGCTTGCCTTCGCCATGAATGACGCCGACGTGATGGAATGCCAGACGACGTTGATGTCCAAAAAGCTCTGGTGGTTGGCGACGATGACGTAGTTTACGCCCTTTGGAATGTTTTCTGCCCCCTTGACCGCGACTTTAATGCCGAAAAGCTTGAAAATAATGTTCCTGAAGGCGAAAGTGCAAATCTTGGTGCAGTTTTCCCAGTGCCCGCGGATACCGCAATAGAGGGTGTAGGGGATACCCGCAACAACCATGATAGTGAAAACGACGATGTAATAAAAGAGTGCAAGAATAGCGCGCATGGTCTCTGCTTGTTAAAAGTGAATTATGACCCACTCAATATAAATAGGTTCCTATGGGCTTAATGTATATTTTTTGAGCGGAGTAAATCGGTTGTTTTTGTTACATACGCATAAATACGCACTTGTCATTCCCGATTTAATCGAGAATCTCCTATTTCCTTGAGAAAAAACTATATTCCTGAACGTAAAACATGGAGTTTTAAATTATGGAAATTAAATGGCTTAATCCCGATGCAAAGTTTGACCGTCTCGTTTTGGCGGGTGATATCGGTGGTACGAATACGAATCTTGGTCTTGTGGGCTACAAGGATGGCAAGTTTACGCTCATTCTCGAAACCGTTTGCCCGAGCCAGTGCATTGAAGGACTTGACACCCCGATCCGTGAAACGCTCAAGGCAGCAATTGAAAATCGCGCGGATTTGAAGCCGTCCCACATCTGCATCAGCGCTGCAGGTCCGGTGGCAAACAACAAGTGCGTCATGACGAACCTCCCGTGGTGCGTCGACGGCGATGCCATCACGAATGCAACCGGCATCCCGACTCTCGTGATTAACGACTTTATGGCCATTAGCTATGGCATCCCGACTCTCGACGTCGATGACCCGAAACAGATTCTCAAGTTCAAGCACACCGACGGTAGCGAACCGAAGCCGCAGGCTGCAACGAAGGCTGTGATTGGTCCGGGTACGGGCATGGGCGTTGGCTTCCTCGCATTTGACGGTCAGAAGTACATCCCGGCTTGCTCCGAAGGTGGTCACTCTACGTTTGCTCCGTTCGACAAGGAAACCCAGGACTTCCGCGACTACATGGAAAAGCGCATCGGCACCGTGCCGGGCGTTGAACCGCTCGTCTCTGGCATGGGTCTTGCTCACCTCTATGAATGGTGGCGCGACACGAAGGGCGTTCCGCAGAACGATGCCTTCAAGAAGATTGAAGAAACCGATTGGCATGACCGTCCGAAGTACATCAGCCGCGCAAGCGATACCGATCCGGTGGCTGCCGAAATGATGCGCATGTTCGTGAAGATGCTTGCCCGCTTCGCTAGCGATGCTTGCACGTTGTTCCTCCCGCTCGGCGGTTTCTACCTCGCCGGTGGAACGGTCCAGAAGGACCTCCGCTGGCTCGAACGCGATAACTTGTTCATGACCTGGTTCGAAAAGAACTACAATCCGAACATCCGCCCGCTCTTGAACAAGATCCCGGTGTACCTCATCAAGGACTACAGCATTAGTTTGTACGGTGCTGCTAATGCAAGTTTGAATTTGCAGAAGTAAGCGGACGTTGTGAAACGTGCGGCGTGCGCAAAAAGCATGCCGAGAATGCGCGGGGAACCGCGCGGACGTTGAATTGTCATGCCGGACTCCGTTCCGGCATCGCCTTTAGAGTGGTAGTTTCCATTTTGGAAACTACCAGTTTTTTTATGAAATCACGCCGCGGGCCCAGCCGTAACCCTGTACCGCCATATCGATAAAATGGTTCAATAACAAATTGCTTTTCGCATTGAACAAATCGATATCGTAGCAGTCCGGTAAATGCGGTGATTTGGGTGCATCCAGAACTTCTTCGATGGTACTCTTGACTTTGGCACGAGTCTGCTCGTCCTTATACCAATCGACAACAAGAATCTTTTGACGGTTGTCTTTCAACTTTTTGTACAAAGCTTTTGATGTCAACAGAACTTCTTGTTCTTGTGCATTTGTGAGTTTTTTGCCCATCACGAGCAAGTCGAAAATTTCCAATTCTTCGTCCGAAAGGCCCATCGTGCTTGCACGGGAATCTTCTTTCTTCAATTCTTCGACAAGCTTGATTAACTGTTCGTAATAATCTTCATTTTCCGTTCCGCCTGCATTGTAGCGGTTGATGATATTGCGGAACCTTTCGGAGAACTTGATGCGAGTGACGTTCCTGTTGATCATCTGTTGCAAGGCTTTTTCGATGAATTCCTTCATGTCGTTGATTTCGACGGCCTTGTACTTTGCCTGCTTGATTTCTTTACGCAAACCTTCGGCATCAATTTTAGAAAGGTCAATCAGTTTGGAACCACGCATGTATATTCCGTTTCTAGAGCTCTCGCGGAGTTCGGTTGCTCCATCAACTTTCACGCTTTCCGATGAAACGCTGTTATCCAAAAGGTCGCCCATGCGTTTGCGAGCCTTTTCAATTTTCTCGTCGTTTATAAGGCGGAAAAATTGTCCGTGCAAATAGATGAGTGCACTGAAAATCGGATTACTCCAGTCGCGTTCAAAAATTTCTGGCTTCGATGCTTTGTAAAGATTCAGCAAGGTGTTCAAAATGACTTTGAACTTTTCGGAATCTTCATCAATCGCGATGATTTTGTTATACGTTTCGCGAATATCATCCAACTTGTCAAATGTAGAAGCATTTTCTACAATCTTGTAAAGATCGATGTTTCGTTCCAAAAGGAACTTGTGGGCTTCTTCGATACAGGCATCAATGTAGCCAATTAGTTCGTCGATGTTCTTGGCCGGGAATTCGCTTCCGTCATCGCCAATGGCGTATGCGGCCAAGGCTTGCTTCATGAATTTGAATACGTTTACATAGTCCACGATGATGCCGCATGGTTTCCCTGGGAATACGCGGTTTGCTCTTGCGATAGCTTGCATCAGCGTGTGATTTTTCATGGGCTTGTCGAGGTAAAGCGTGCTGAGACTCTTTACATCAAAACCGGTAAGCCACATGGCACAGACAAAGACCAATTGCAAATTGTCGTTTGGATCTTTAAACCGATCTTCGATATCTTTACCTTCGGGGGTAATCGCATTCATCTTATTGCGGTGGGCGACGATATCCAAACCCTGTGCCTTGAACTTTTGAACTTCGTCCGCTTCTTCCGAAACGATAACCGCCATCTCGACCTTGTCCATGTAATTCAAGATTGCGGTCAGACGATTGTAATCGTCGCCATCCTTGACGACATTATTGCGTTCGATGGTCAGCGCCTTCTTTTCTTCTTTCCAATAGTGCTGAACCTTGTCGTACATCTTTACGGCGGTAAACTTATCGACGGAAACAACCATACCTTTGCCGAGGAATCCGCGACGCGGGAAATGGTGGGCGATATCCCTTGCAATCTTGTCGAGGCGGTCTTCGCGCTTGATGACTTCTAGAATGCGCGAGCTGGAATTTTCCAGAAGATTCGCTTCGGCCTCGTTGAGGTTTTCGTCTTCGATAATCGTGACGACATCATCATCGAGGAAGTTGTTTTGGAGACCGACTTCGGGAACGCGCCGACTGTAAAACAGCGGGACGGTAGAGCCGTCTTCTACGGATTGTGCAAAGTTATATTCCGAAACATAATCGCCGAACCACTGATTCGTAAGGCGTTTGCTGCCGAGTAATGGTGTGCCTGTAAACGCAATGAAGTTTGCGTTCGGCAACGCCGTTCGCATGTTTTCGGCTAAGGTCTTGTATTGCGTGCGGTGCGCTTCATCTACTAAGACAAAGATGTCGTCACGGGTCGAAAGTACCGGATATTTTTTGCCATAGACGGGAACCTTCTTTTCGCTGGCTTCATTAGCAGACGATTCGGTTTTCTTCTTTGGCTTTTCGAAACCAAACTTGTGAATCAGCGTGAAGATGAAAGGCTTGTTTCCTCTCAAATAATCACGAAGTTGTTCGCCGTTCTTAGGTTGGCATTCGTCTTTGGGTCCGATAATTTCGGTACGCATAAAGTTTTTGTGAATTTGCGTATCGAGATCATCGCGGTCAGTGATGATGACGAAAGAGAAATTCCCATGGAACTTGCGATTAACCTTGCGGGCGAACATTGCCATTGAATAGCTCTTGCCGCTCCCTTGCGTGTGCCAGAAAACGCCGAGCTTGCCGTCTAGTTCCTTGCGGTTCTTGACCGCTTCGCACAAGTTGTTCACACCCATGAACTGGTGATTCTTGGCGATAATCTTGATGGACTGATTTTCGAACAAGATGAAGTTTTCGATGTAGTCGATAAGAGTTGCTTTGTTCAGCAATCCCTTGACCATGTACTCGGCACTGACGCCTTCGCCACGGATATACTTGCGGTCAATTTTATCGTCTTCGCTAGACTTGAGCCATTCAAAGAAATAGTCGTAGCTGGCGTTGAAAGCACCAAGCTTTGTCTCGAAACCGTTCGAAAGTACGCAAATCTGGTTGAGTGCAAAAAGATTCGGAATGTCCCTCTTGTAACTCGTCAAGTTCTTGTTGTAGGCTTCTTCAATTTTGACGGTGCTGTTCTTCAGTTCGATAAAGACGAGCGGCAAACCATTGACGAATATCAAAACATCGGGGCGGCGGTAATTGAACCGTCCCTGAATCCACATCTGCGATACTGCGGTAAACGTGTTGTTTTCGGGATTATCGAAGTCGATAAAGGCAACATCGTCAAAATCTGACTTGCCATCCCTAATGAACTTCACACGGACGCCATCACGCAACTTTTTGTAGAGCGTGTAGTTGGTTGCGGTGATATCTGTACCGGAATAGTCTCGTGACAGTTCGTGTGCAATCTCGTCTAGCTTGTCCGAAGGAATGTATGGATTGAGTTTTGTGAGCGATTCTCGTAAAATAGTTGGCAAGACGCATTGCTTTTTATTCGCCCTGCCTGTACCATCGTTGAGGTCTTCCATTTTTTCTGGAGACGGATCGCAACGAACAACCTGATAGCTGTAAGGGGCTGCCTCCAGCATTTTCAGGATTGCCTGTTCAATATCGTCTTCAGAAATAAAGGACTTCATTTTAAATCTCTGATTTAAATATAAATAAACACCCATAGAAAAAATGCTACGAGTGTTAATGATTAGTTTTCTTTTGCGAAAATGAATGAATTTGCTGAATTTCGGTTTCTTTGGAATGTTCCACTTTGGAAAGGCTAATTATGCTGCTCTTGACTTTCGTTAAATAAGAATGTATATTATTATAAAAGCATCGGAAAACACGCGCCGGCTGGTGATGCCGGGTCGCTGGAAGGTTACCGATGTTTTTTTTGTATATAGGGCATTCAGCGACTTTTGAGGAAGTTTATGGTGTCCTCGTATTTTATAGGATGGACCGGTGTCGCGTGAATGCCTTTCTTGGCATATCGAATCGATATTACATTCGTCCTTACAAGGTCTTCGCAACCGGCAAAGCCTATATCGTTGCCGAATTTGACGATTTCTTCTTTGATTTTTCCGGTTTTGTCGAAAACGACTAGGCCCGTCCCGATAGATTGTTGCACGATTTTATAAACATCGATGTTGAAATCGAAATAGGCAGCTCCGGCAAATCCTTTAGCTTTGGAAACCCTGTTGTAGTTTTCAAAAGTTTTTGTACCCACGATATGTTTTTTCTGACATTCTGGGTTTATGCGTTTTGAGAGATTTTCTTTTAAAAAAGTGGGCCACAGGACATATAGTTCGTGTTCTGAATAGATTCCCCTTGCTTTAGCTTGCTCGATTAGTTTTTCTATTGTTGTGTATAGATCCATTGCAGAACACCAGTTCACAAACCTGTTGAATGACAGATTGATGATCCCACGGAATGTGGGGGTGCTCTACGTTAATCGCCAGGGGGCCAGTTTCCCCATAGGGTGTATGCTGCCTCGAATTGTGAGCCTGTCGAGCGAACAAAGGGAGGTCGGCGTCAAGCAGAGAGTGGAACTACCTGCCCTGAATTTATCGGTGTCGGCAGGATGGGTGCGATCGGGAAAGAATATACAACTTTAAAAGAGACTAGGCAAGGGGGCTTCGTATTGCTCTTGCTTTTATTCTAAGATTTGACTGATTTGAGAAATGATGCCTGTGGCAACCAAACTTCCGGTAATGTTTTGGCAAAGGGCTTCTATTTTATGCAGTAGCTTGCGAACACCTGTTTCATCTTTTTGGGTAACCATTTGCTTGATTTCGACAAGGTCTGACTTTAATTCGGCTTCCTGATTGTTTGTTAGGCGTAAGCTTGCGATATTTTGCAAAACTTGCTCTATTAAGTCGGAAACTTTTTTGAAATCAAAGCTGTTATTGTTGTTGATTGTTGCAGAAGAGTTCGTCATTGAAGCGATGATATTTGAACCATTTATGTTTCCATAGTTGTTTATAACTGGAGTTCCCTTATTCGAATCTAAGGAAAACTTACCTTCTTTGATTTTTTGCGATTTCCATTTGTTGATTTTTCTTCTGATTTCGTTTTCAATTCTTTGTAGAAGATGCAACTTTATAACAGTTCGGTTCTTATAATCTCGAATATTTTTATCATCCTGTACAGGTGATACATAATCTTTTCCACTGGCTACAACACTAGAGATATCTTTGATTGGATTCCAGCAGGGAATGATAACAGGATTGCCAACTGCATATCTTTTGGCATCTGCTTTAATTAAGGGACCATCATACCAAATGTCCAAAGTGCCATTTACCTGACGATAATCGGGAAGTTTTTCATTTTCTGCATATCCGTTTAATTCCCTTTCGCAAAATTTGGCGAATTTTTTGTCATCAATAAGGTCGGCTATGGTACGGGCTTGCTCAAGTAAATCGGCAACAGGGGTTGACGATTTTGCACTATTGGTGATGAAATCTTCTATAAGTTTTGCGATGGACATGGATATGTTTATTGAATTGTTTTGAGGAAAGCGTCAATTTTATTGTAAATGTCTGAGCCGATGACGCTACAAGTTATGCTTTGTGCCCAGACGCCCAAGCTGTTGAGTAATGTTCCGATAGACTTAGAATCTTTTTGATTGATTTTTTGATCAATTTTTTCAATTTGTGTATTTAAAAGATTTCTGTCATTTTCATCAACTGAAGGTGCTTTTATCAGCTCTTTTATAGATTCAAGAAGCTTTTTGGCCCCTTCGTAATCAAATTCTTTTACTCCGTTTGCGTTTAGAGTGGAGTTGATGGCTGCTCCAACAACGTTTGATCCGTTAATGTTTCCGTAGTTGTTTATAATGGTCATATTTTTGGCGATTTCCTTTTCTTTTGTAGAAAACTCATAATCTTCTCCGAGAATACCTTTCTGTTCTAAGTTAAGAGCCCAATCAAGAATTTGATTTTTTATGGTATTGAGAATTCTCACTAGTTGAGTTTTCGAAAAAAACATTTTTATTTCATAACGATTTGGAATGCGAGCTGCCTCAATAAGAAACTGTTGCAATTCAAGGGGAATAATCATTGAAATTGTTTGTAAGTCTTTATTATCAACGGCGGTTTGAATTTCGCTAATTGACATGGTGATTGGCCATGTTGATAATTCTTCAAAAGTTCCTTTTGATGGAAGCTGGATAGGTATCCATCCTCGCATTGGGTTTCTAGCCTTGAAAAAGACATTTGCATTTCTGTATTCAGGGACTTCCTTAGAGGTGGGATAACCATTAATTTCTTTTTTTAGGAATTCTACCATTTCATCTTGATCTAGTTTACGAGCAATAAAATATGCCTTTTGACAAAGATCGCTAAACGAACATTTCGGATTTAAACATTCTTTCTGTAATTCTATAACCAGCTTTGACATTTATTCTTTCCTTTGCGTTTGGATGCTTGAAATAGAATCGTTTAACACGCCGGCAAGATTTGAATTTGAAACATTACCATTGATGATGATTTGGATAGAGGGAATATCTTTAACTTTACTTTGTTCTTCGCTAGAAAATTTAAGATTGTCTCCAAGAATACCTTCTTTTTCCAACTTTAGAGCCCAATCTAAAACGAGTTTGCGAACAATTTGTGGGATTGAAGCTAGCTGAGCAATAGACACGATATGATGGATGTCCATTGCTTTAGGCATATTTGTTGTTTCAAAGATTATTTGCTGAACTTCTGCAGTGGGGCGAATTTCTAAGGTTTCAGTTTTTGATAAGCTTAATTTTTCTATTTCTGTGATAGGTTCAATGACATTTCGTTTGTTTATGGGATTCTCTGAAGAAAGTGATATGGGAACCCATCGTTGTAAATTGACATCAAAAGCTTCCGTGTAAATTATGATTTGACGATATAAGGGTAATTGAGTTGTGTCATCACTCTTATATCCAGTCATTTCATTAGAACAGAATTCTGCCATGTCTTTGATGGACAATTTTTCGGCAATGGCGTATGCTCGGAGTAGCAAGTAATAGCAAGATACTTTTTCGTCGAGACAAGCTTGCTGTAAGTCAAGAACCATTTTTGCCATATCAAATCCTTATTTCAATACAGCTACAAACTTTGTATGTTGTTTTCATCAAATTTAGATTTTGAAGTTGTTTCGTAATTTTGATCCGTTAGTTCAGAACGGAGAATTTCGTCGTTTAGCATTTTAATGAGATTGCTGACGCTAGTTTTGGTGTTGATGATGATCTTTCCTGTAGATGAGTCTTTCTTGAATTGTTTTGAATAAATAGGATGCGTTTCTATTCGCGGCATTAAGATCGCTTTATTCATTTCTAATACGACGGAATCCTTCAATTTCATAAGTTTTCTAGCGAAAATTAAATCTGTGCTATATTTTTTTACCGTACTTAAATCGGAAATAAGATCCAATTGTTTGATTCTTTCTATATTTTTTTTAGCTTCTTTTTTTATATAGGCGTCTAAGCCAAAGTAATTTTGCAGTAAAGTCCAATTTTTGGTTGCAATAAAATCTTCCAATATAATAAAATCAAATTTATGATCAATCCTAAAGATGTCGAAATCTACGGGTTCGTATGCATCTTTTTTGTTGAAAAAAGCATAAAGTATATGAACCCTGTTCATTTGGGTCATCTTATATTTATGTTGGTACAACCAAAAATCCTTTTTATCCTTGTTTATACGAACAAGTATTCCTGTTAAGTTTTTATGATCATTCTCCGAAAAATACAAATCGTTCGTTTCTTGCAATTTTGGAAATTTTATAGAACCATTCCTTGAATAAGAACCTAATCCGTAAAATATCTTTTTATTTTCATCTATATATTCGATATTGGCTAATTCGAAATTGTCATTATCAATTTCTTCTTTTAACCAATTGGTGGTTACATCTTCTAATTTTTTTTCTAGAGTTTTGCTAATGCTAATACGCTTTATTTGGTATATATCCTTCTCCTTGAGGAGCGCATACAAAGTTGGTGTGTATGAATAATTGTCAAGAATGGCTTTAACCTGTTTTTTGAAATTGTCTTTTTTCATTATTCAATCACCTCAAAAAAGACTACATTATTGGAAACTTTATTGTAATTGATTTTTAATGTTTTTTTTTCTAGTTTTTGGGAACAAATTCCGATGAAATCGGAACCGTCTTTCTTGAAGTTGTATATTCTATAGCCAAGAATACTTAATATGGGATTATTGTAAAAAAGAGTTGTTTTGGCTAGTAGGGCGATGAGCCCTATGAAAGAGATTGTAAAAACTAAAAGACCATTTGTACCTGTGTAATTATTCATCAAAAAAGGCAGTAAAAAAGTTGCATAAAAGGATGGGCTTGCTTCCTTATCTTCTTTAATATGGCTTATAGTTGTATTCGTTGTTTCATACTGGATTTTATTCATGGAATTGATATATATCCAAGAGAATAGGGAAATCAACACCCATATAACAAACACAATTGAAAGAATGGAGAAATATATGTTCTCGTAACAATATGTCCAAAATGTCATTTCGCTGTCTTTTTGAGACAATGAAAAATAAAAGAAGTTTATCAACATCAAAAAAGCTATTGGGCTTAGTGATTGAAATAAAAGTAAAGCTTTCATGTTCCCTTCTTTTTATATAGCGAGTTTTCCGCTCATTAGGCGGGGCAAGAGCAGGTCGCGTTGTTTGATGAGATTGTTACACTGATTTGATAAAGTAAGAATCAAATCGTATATTTGTTGAACCTTTTTTTCAAAGAGTTGGCAGATTTTAAAAGGCGGAAGACAGACTTTCACTCTATTAATATCGCCAATAAAAAGGCATTGCTGTGCTGCACCATGGGCTGCGTTCTCAAATTCTTTCCGCATTGATTTGAACGTTTCATATAAATAGCAGGAATTGACTAGCTCTTTGTTTGGTTTGATAATTGCAACGCTTCTCTGAAATTCTATATAGGAAGGTTCTTGATTTAGGAGGTGGACATCCCCAATTGTTCCAACAGAGGTTATAAGAATATCTCCTTTTGACAATTGGGTTCTTTTTCGAAGCGTAAAAAAAGTTTTTTCATCAATAGTTCGCTCGTTTTCTCCTATTTGTATTTTCCCATCTTTAATATTCTTACAGCTAAGTAGTAAGTATGGTGAATTTGGCGTATCTTGTATGGTGTTATGAACGCCATCTGTCACATTGCTTATATTCTCTATTTTATCAATTCGCCAGCCTTTGGGAATTCCGTTTTCGATTGGGATTGTTTCGTGGCCGGGGAATCGGAAGCGGACGAACCATTCTTTGTATAGGTTCTCCGCCATTTGTTCCAAGATTTTGATGCGTTTATTGTTGTTTTCTATCAGGTTGTCGTATGCGGAAAGGATAGATGAGATTTCTTTTTGGTCTTTGGAATCATGAACATTTATTTTCAAAGAATGAAGATGATTTTGGTTGAGCGTAGGAACTCCAGCACCTGCGTTGTATTGTTCCAAATGCATTGTTTTCAAGAAATAATAAACATATCTTGGATTGTTGCCTTTAAAATCTTTAACATATAACGATGTATTAAGAGGCCAGCATTTTCCTTCAATAAACTGAACAGAGCCCAAACTTCCAGAGCGTCCTGTTACGACGGCAGGACCATTAATCTTGTAAGAGTTGTGATACGCTTTTATATTTGTTGATGCAACAACAGGATATTCGCCTTCAACAATTTGTGAGTCTGGCAAATCAAAACCACGATTTAGTTTAACAAAATCATCAAATCGTTTTTTTTCTAATGTCATGAACAAATATCCTTTGAGAGTTTTGGGGCGTTGCGGGGTGTCCCCGCAGAAGGGGTAGCGTAAGATACCTGGAGATTCCCGCCTTCGCGGGAATGACAAGTGGCTGTAGCGAGGGGAAGGCTTTCCCCTTTTTCCCTAAAATAATGCATTCATATTTTCAGCAATCTGTTTTTCCAGTTTCTTCGCTTCGGCGCTCAGCTTGGCGAAATCGTCGTTCAGCCCGAGCATCGTTTCCTTGAATTCTTCGGCGGTCATGCCGTCGTCTTTAATGACAACGCCCACATATCGGCCCGCGTTGAGCGAATAATCCTGGTCTTTGATCCCGTCTTCGCCCTCGATTTTTGCGACCTTGCAAAGGCCGATCACGTCTTGGTATTTTCCGTCAGGGAACCGTTCGGTGAGCCAGTTGATTTGAGCCTGCCAATAATCCTTGATTTTGACTTCTTTGTCGTTGCTGTTTACGGGAGCGTTCTTGTGGTTTTCCTTGTATTCTTTGACCAAGTCCTTGAACGCTTGCGTGTCGCCTTCGTATAGGCGGCTGATGATGGCGAGGTTCTTGATTTGTTCGTCGCTGAACTTGCGGTGAGCCCTGTCAACTTGGGTGAACACGTTTCGTGCGTCGATGAAAAGGATTTCGTCTTTTTTCTTGCCGCCCGCTTTTTGCTTGTCGAAGAACCAGAGCGTTGCGGGGAGCGTGACCGAGTTGAACATGTTCGAGGGCAGAGTGACCATTTGGCTGATGACGCCTTCTTCAATCATCTTCTTACGGATTTCGAGTTCGCTACCACCGGCATCGCTTGCGGAATTTGCCATGACGAGTGCCGCCTTGCCGTTTTCGTTCAGTGCTGTCGCGAAGTAGCCTATCCATAGGTAGTTTGCGTTGGGGACGGTTTCTTTCTTGTCCGATGCTTTTTTGCTGCCTGCCTTGGATTTGTTTCTGGGAACACCATATGTGCTGAAACGTTCGTCTTCCTTGACTTTATCGACAACAACTTCGTCTACGTTGAACGGGGGATTTGCCATCACATAATCGAATGCGCCGAATGCGTTGTATGGGTCGCTGTAGAAGGAGTTTGCTTCGGTGATGTCTCCGCGGACATTGTTCAGGAGCAAATTCATCTTGGCGAGTTTGACCGTATCGGGTTCCTTTTCCACGCCGTAGCAACGGAAAGACATCGTGTCGTCTTCGCTTTTGTTGTGCTTGTGCATGTAGCGTGCCGCCTGCACGAACATGCCGCCCGAACCGCAAGCCGGATCAAGGAATTTCTTGTCGTGGCCGCTCGGTTGCAAGACTTCGACCATGTAACGCACGACTGTCGCGGGCGTATAGAATGTTCCGCCGTCCTTGCCTTCGGACAAAGCGAAATTACCCAGGAAGTATTCGTAGATTTCGCCGAACAGGTCGATGCCGATATCTTCGGGGATGTCCTTGAAAATGCGGACAATCTTCGAAAGCAAATCGGGCTCTTCTTCGGGAACGAGCTGCGCGTAAACATCCTTGGGGAGGACCCCTTCCATCTTTTCGTTTTCGTCTTCGATGGCCTTCATCGCGCGCTTGACGAGAGTCGCTTTCTTGGCGTCATCCGGGGCATCGTTGATAAAGTCGAAGTAGGCGCATTCCGGCAAGTAGAAACCGCACTTTTCGATGGAGATTTCTTTGAGCGTGCGTGCACGACGGGTGCCCTTGAGCTTTTCGAACTCAGCGTTGATTTCGTCTTTATGCTGTTTGTAAAGAATGTCCGCATAGCGTAGGAAGATTAGGCCCAGAATGGGCTGGCCGTATTTGTTAGCGGCGAGGTGTGCTCCAGCGCGGAGAATGTCTGCGGAATGCCAAAGGCGATCTTTCAAATTCTTGAGTTCAATGTCGGTCATAGGGGTCCTTGGGGATCTCTAGGGGAATATAGATTATTTGAGGGCGAAATAAGGTTGTTTTTGCGGGATTCCGTGCTCGTTTAGGGGTGAAAAGGCTATATTAAGTTTGTGCGTGCTGAAAAGTGGCGGGAAAATATTAAACAAAATGGTATCATATGAATAAGCAGGAATATATCCAATCTTTGAAAGATGAGGTAAAGCAATTTCATCCTTTTCTTAAAAGGTTATTTATGGCTATGGTGAATAAAGATGTGTTAGTTAATGTTGATTATACGCATGGCCCAAATGAAGTCGGTGCTGATTTTATATTGATCAAGAGGGACCCAATTCTTGATGAAAATACTGCCATATCGGTAATTGTGAAAACAGGTTCATTAAGAAATGCATTGGGTGATGTTGAACGGCAAATTGACGAATCAAAGGCCCCTAGAAAAGATATTAATGGAAATAATATTTTTGTTCGAGAATTTTGGGTCGTCACGAATTCAACGATTTCTAACAATGCGAGGACTTTGATTCAAGATAAGTTTAAGAATCAGAATATTGTTTTTTTGGGATGATTCAAAGATTGAAGCTACATGTAATAAGTTTTTGGGTAATGATTGGTTATCGCCTCATCATTCAACAAAAAATTTCTTAACAGAAAGAAGAAAATTTTTTGTTGAAGCTATAAAAAAGTATTCATTTTGTCCTGCTATGGAAGATTTTCCTTTACGTCAAACAATTTTGGAAAGACATGCATCTTATAATCAAAATAAATCAAAGAATAAACCTACTCAAAAAATCAATATTCTCGAATATGTAAAAACAAAGAAGATAATGCTTCTTGAAGGTGGCTTTGGTTCTGGGAAAACTAGAATTTTAAATCAGCTTGGTATAGATTTGTGCGTAGATGATGGTGTTGGGGAAACTTTTATTCCAGTCTATGTCACTTTTGAGGATTTATGTACTAAATATGGTTTAAATGTTGAATGTATCATAGAAGACGTTGTTAATGAAGATGTTCAAAAGGAAAATCAAAATAATATACAATATGTTTTTTTGGTAGATGGTGTTGATGAGGCTAATATTAACGATTATGATAAATCTGCGAAAATATTTGAATTTTCTAAACAAATTGAAGCGAAAAATATTCATGCATTATTGACTACTAGAAATATTGCTCCTTTATTTAGAAAAGACGAACGATTAAAATTTGATTGTAAAATGCTTGAAATTCAACCGTTGTCAACGACTGAAATCATAAAATATATAATGCAGGTGTGTAAAAAAGAAAAATTATCAAATAGAATTTATTCTGATATTAACGACAATGATCTTTTTAAAGATTTAGCAAAAATTCCAATAACAGCCATCTTGCTTGCAAGAATTCTAAAAGAAAATGTACAGGATTTACCGTCAACACTCCCTGAATTGTTCTCAAAGTTTACAGAATTGTCATTGGGTAAGTGGGATGTCGATAAAGGTTTTTTGGGTCAAAAAGAATATGAAACAATGGATACGGTAGCTTCTGAAATAGCCGAGTTCATGTTTATCAATGGTTTGTCAAGAATCGGTGAAAGCGAAATAAAAATGTTTTTTAAGGATTATATTGACAAACGTAATATTGGGTTGGATGTAGAAAAAATATTTTCTCGCTTTGTCAATGAAACCGGTTTAGTAGCGTTGTATGATGGCTGTTTATCATTTAAGCATCGTTCAATCATGGAATTTCTTTATGCAAAAAAAATGTCAAAAAATAGAAGTTTGCCGATAGAAAATAAAATGCTTACTCTGAAATGGCAAACAGTCTATTATTTCTATTATGGTTGCTTGAAAGACTGCTCTACTGAAATTTTGCAATTTGGTGATTTGAAATGCGAAAATAATGTGGAAAATATGATGAAGTTGAGTTGTGCACCTTCATTTTTGTTGGCTGCATACAATACACCTTATGATGATATTCAAAGCGTATTAAAAAAAACAATCGGTGATGCGGGAAGCGTTTATTTGAGTATGAAAAATGATGCAGAATGTCCATTATTAAACTTGTCTGAAATGAATTTTTTGTGGTTCTTCCAAATTATCATGAGGGACTGCTACTCATACAATTTCTTTGTAAAATATTTTGAAAAATGCATTAAAGATTTTGAGGGATATTCTTTAAATGAAAAAGATGCGTATACAGCATTCTTTATTTCAATGATTCGAACAACATTGAAATTAAATGCTCCAATGGATTTTATTTTTGAAAATCAGGATAAATTGCCAACGCCAATCAAATTAGGTTTATATCATGAAATATCTGCGGAAAAGGATAAAGCTAGTAAAAAAATGTCGGAACCGGAATTGTCAAAAAATGCTTTAATTTTTATGAGAAAAATATCAAATAAATTGAAGACTAAGTCTTTAGTGAAAAAAACAAAATATGTAGCTGCAGATTATTTAAAAATATTATATGAAGAACCCTTGAAGAAAAAAATAATGTAAATTAAATTTTAGAGATTGTTTTATGGTAAAAGAATTAAGGTTTCATGAATTATGTATAAAAGGTTCTAATGGAAAAAGTTCTGCAAAAACTTTGTTTATTCTAGAATCCCCTTTTGATTCAGAACTTTTGGAAGATTGTGCATGTGTCGGAAAAACGGGAAAAAAAATGACCAAAATATTGGGTCTACAATCCGATGATGCTTTAGGGAAAATGCTGAATGACAGAAATCAGATGGCTAAAGAATATGCCGTTTTTAATACATTTAAATTTCCACTAGACGTTGCAGTTGCAGTAAGGATGATTAAAGCTGGCAAAAAATATGATTTATGGTCTAAATCTAAAATGCCATGGTGTGGTTTAAAAAATGATGAGGATAAAGAAATAGCAACACTGAAAAGAGAAATTAATACCATAAACAGTAATAGGTTCTGCAAGAGCTACTATTTAGAATATAAAAACTCATTAATGTTTTTTTTGCAAAAAAGTCCAAATCTTAGAAGAATAGTTGTTTGTGGAAGGATTGCACAAGCTATGTTTGAATCAATAATAGAAGGTAATCCATCATTTAAATATTTGAAATTTAAACAAAAAGAAATTGGGGATAAAGTATACGAAGTTATGTATACGAAGCACCCATCTGTGTGGCTTTCTCCAGATGAAGGGTATGGAAAAAAAGTTAAAGATGCTTTAAACTGTTGGCCATAGTGAAATTATTAATACTCAATTGGAGAAAAATGTTTTTGTATATACGCTACTAAAAAGAGAAGATATAATATGTCAGTTCGGGCGATTAGACAGGGTGATTGTGTAAAGTAACTTTGTCTGTTAAACGGCGAAAGTAAACACTATAGTAAAAACGTTTTCTAAACCATATAAAAAAGGTTGTGTTATGAATCTAACTAAAGAAAAGCTTGTTGCTTTATGGAATAAACGAGAAGAGATATTTGCTGAAAATGAAAATCTTATAAAAAGATTTGATAAGGTCGATGAATTATTTAATGAATTTCAGATTATAGGGGTAGAAATCGACGCAGCCCAGAAAAAAGTTGTAGTCAAAAAAGCAAATGAGAAAGAAAATGATCTGGAAATACAAGGTATTGATTGCTCCTATTTTGGTATAACTAAAGATGAACGGCAATTTTGCCTAGATCGTACAAAAGGGCAGGAACCTGTGAATCTTATGGCAAAATTGCTGTCTAGCGATAAGATTTATTGGATAAATCTTATTCAGGATATTGGCTGTTTACTTAGTGGTTATGACTTCTCTTCTACGCTCCTTGATAGATATAAAATGATGGAAGAATATCGCTTGTTATCAAATAATAAAGTTGCTCATGATGATAACGGATCTTTGCTAACGGGAGGTCAGTATCAAGCTGCATCTTCACAGTTGTCGGGAAATAATTATTTCTTTTGGGTTTTGAAAACAATTGCGGAAATTAGGACTGGTTCTTTTGCTCCGCAAGATTCGCATTTAGTTCTGTCATATCCAAATTCGAAGGCCTTGGATAATGAAGAAAAACAGAGGGCAATACTAGAAAGAAGATTTCCTTATAAGTTCTTTTATATGTGGACTCACAAGGATGAGGTTATCCATCCTTTCAGCTTGAAGGCTTACAAGAACTTTATTACTCAGAAAGATGTTGCTTTACGATATGATGCAGACCAGGAGATGAATCAGAAATACAGTGACTTTGCTGAAAAATGGAAAGAGTATTCTGATGGTATTGTGAAAGTAATTACAGATATTGATCCTTCTGCATCTTCAAATCTCGTTGCTACTATCGCAGACCTTTCAAAACTCATTTCGATCATAATGGCGAAAGAATCGGATATCAGAAATATTCGTGACCTTGTTGAAACGGGAAATAAGGCAATCATTCTATGGGGACCTCCAGGAACGGGAAAAACATATCAGGCAATGACGCTTGTTAGAGAAATGCTGGATATTCCTGAGAAAGAAACGAAAGAGGAAAATGAAGAAGAACTAAGAAAATACCAATTTCCGAAAGAAGGGCCTTCGGGTTCGTACGATATAGTACAGTTTCATCCTAACTACACATATGAAGATTTTGTTGGCGGAATTAGTCCAAAATTAGATGGTACCACTTTAAGCTATACTTTAAAGACGGGACGATTTAAGGATTTCTGTGATAAAGCTGCCGGCTCCGAAAACAGCAAGAAAAAATTCATTTTCATCATTGATGAAATTAATAGGGCGGACTTGTCGGCTGTTTTTGGAGAGCTTCTATATGCGTTGGAATATAGAGATAATCCCATTGCCATTCCTAATTTTTCAACCTCTTTCAAAATACCTTCCAATGTCTATATAGTAGGAACGATGAATAATGTAGACAAAAGTCTTGTATCTTTTGATCTTGCCTTGCGTCGACGTTTTGGTTTCTTTAAAGTGATGCCAAACATGAAGGTTTTGGAAAATCTGTCAAAGTATATAAATGAAGAATCTTTATCCGTGTATATTAAAAGATGCGAAAATCTTAATGTGAGCATATCGGATAAAAATAGTTTAGGACTTGGAGAGGATTATCAAATTGGACAAGCGTATTTTCTAAAGATAAAAGATTTCTTGCCTAAGAAGGAACAGCAATCTGAAACGCGGGAAGAAGACTTTGTATTGCCTAATTTGACTATTTTTGAATTGGAAAAATTATGGGTATACCATATAGAACCTCTTCTAGAAGAGTATCTTGGTAATAAAATTGATGATGAAGACACAAGGAAAAAATTAGCAGCTCTTAGAAAGGCTTTTACAGAAGAACTTAAAGCATGACTCTTAAATTAAATCTTGAAGATAGTCATTTTTCGGACCCGCTTTATGTTAGTGAAGAATCTAAAAAGAAGGGCGTTAATCATGAATGGGTCTATAATTCAACGATTGCCTCCTTAGTGCATTCTGCGATAGACTCCCTTCAAAATCAATTTGAAACGGGTGAAATAAAAATACTACCTCTTCGGCACTCTGTTACGGCAAATGATTTGAATGAAAGCCCTGTTTGGTGCCGTACTAAAGATGCTGAAAGAAAACTTCGCTCGGGTCAAGAAAAAATTACGTTTTATACATCGCATTACATTGGAAATTGTACAATTAATGAAGTCTCAATTGCAATACAGCCTCGTTTTGGTGATAGATTGTTTAATTATTTTTTGGGAGAAGCTTGTAATATCTATCTTCCCAAAGGAAATGCAAACTATGCTGAAGGAAATGTTGGTAATGCATATTGGCTTATAGGACTTCTTTGGAAAGCGATGTTAGAAAGGGCTTTGACTTCTGGCCAAATACCAAAGGAATACAAGACAGAAACCAAAAATATCAAAACATTCAAGGGACGCCTGCATATACAAAAACATATAAAGGCAAATCTTGTTAACCAGAGTAGGTTCTTCTGTACTTACAGAAAGTTGACAATGGATAACATTATCAATCAAACCATTCGGTATGCCTTTTCAATTTTAAAAGAGAAAGGCTTGGGTTCTGTTTTAAGCGATCTTGCTTCGTATGATAATAAATTGGCTTCTTTTGGCGTTACTTGTCCAGAAATAGATTCCCGCCATATAGACAGAATTAAGTACACAAAAATGAATTTTGTTTATAAGCCTGTAATGGAATTTAGTAAGGCTATAATATCTCGTCATTTAGCAGAATCTTTGACGAATAGTCAAAAAATGGCGGAAACAGCATTCTTTGTTGATATGGCCGAATTGTGGGAAATGTTTCTTTTGCGAGTCTTACAAAAAAAATTGGATGATGATTACAATGTATATTCGCCGAATCTTTCCGCAGGAGCTTTTTTGTTGGAAGATGAAAACCGAGCCATTCGCCCGGATATAATTATTGAAAAAGACAACCGCGCTGTCATGATTATTGATGCAAAATATAAGCGGTACAAGACGTTAGGTAAGACCTCTAAAGATCCGTATGCGGTAAGCCGTGAAGATTTATACCAAATGACAACATATCTATACCATTACGGCAAGGATAATCAGCCTATTTATGGTTTATTTGTTTCTCCAGCGAATTGCGATAAAGGCGAAAATATTCAAAATATGAGACAAGAAAACAGCTTTGTCAATATGGAAATTAAGAAATTAGAGCACAACCCTTTACATAAAATCGGTCTTGTCAATGTGGAAATAGAAAGAGCTAGTGATCAAGCTCAATTGGAACAGTTAGAAGCGTCTTTCGCTGGTCTGATAAATGAAACGTTGAAACTACTTCAAAACGTGATGCCGTCTTGAACACGGCAGGGGTATGCTAAATCCTATCCGGTTCGTCATTCATTGCCGAGTGATTTTTGAACCGGTTCAACCATTTTTTTAACTAGTTGACTTTCGGCAGGCCACTGTTGTACTTGAGCTGTTCAAATGCTTCGCGGACGACGTTTCTGTATTCTCTACGGTTGCTTGAGTTTTATATTCTCGGATTGAACAAATTTAAGCGTAATAAATAAAAAAGTTTTAGAAGTAATCCTTTAGTTGATGAATTTGTATAAATTTGTAATGTCGATTATAAGAGAAAATCCCCTCCTATAATTTTTTTAGGGAAAAATATATGTCTGTTTCTTTTGTTGATAACAGCAATCCTAAAGATGTTATGATGGTTGCTTGTATTGGAGAAAATGGTTATGCTACGCAAAGACATTACTATGAAGGGTATAAAAAAACTGTAGAACTCGTTGAAAAAAATTTTGTATACAATCCAGATACTTTAGTATATTCTGTTCTGTATAGCATTCGCCATTCAATTGAATTGGGTTTGAAAATATGTTTGTCTCAAATACAAAAGGTTGTTACAGCGAATCTTGATTCTAAAGGCCACTCATTGCGTGAATTATTTGAAGAGTGTGAAAATCATCTTGTTTCTGTAGAACCGAGATATAGGGCTTTGTTTGACGGTATGAGAACATCAATTTTAGAATTTGATGCTGTTGATCCGACCGCTCAGGTTTTTCGCTACAGAAGTGATGTTGATGGGGTGCCTCATTTTCAGGGACAATCTAGATTGGATGTTGGTTTGGCTTGCGAAAAAGCACGTGAAGTTTTTCGTCAAATTGATAATGCGATAGATTTATCGAATGAAGTAGTTTCTGATTTTAATAGACAAAAGGAAAAAGGTCACCAATCTTATATGTATTTTCTTTCTAATTCTTTTTTGAAGAAAGTTGTTGAGGATCTCCCTCCATTGAGTAAATGGACAAATGCTGTGCTGAAAGGAAAAAAAGATGCCTTGAAAAAAAAGTTTTGTTTAAGTAATTCTCAGTTGCAAGCTGTGCTAGATGAAATAAAGAATTCAAAAGATTTGTCTGCTCCATTAGATGATAGCACTAAAATGTTACAACGCCAATGCTTTATAAAAAAATTTCTAGATCTAATGGATGGTTATAGAAAAGAACGAGCGTTAATTCCTGATGGAGGGCTTGGGTTAGGTTTTGATTCTAAAAGCACTAAACGAATCGCAGCGTTAAATGGTTTAAATAAAAAATATAGTGAATTAATAAATAGTGAGGATTCTGATGATGTTGCGTTTGCATATGCTTTGGCTTATTTAGGTGTTCATGCAACAGAATTTGATCCAGGAACATTATATGATGTTGTTGAAAAACCAGAAAAATATTGTGAAGAGGGAATGCGTTATATTGATTATCTTTTGAATGAAGACACATATGATCGTATTTTAGAGGGGATGAAAGCGTTGGGAATTTCCGGGTAGTTGACAAAGCTAAGTATTTCCTTTGCCAATGCCGTGCAACCATTAAGAAATACTTAAAAGTTCAAAACAGACACTGATAGTTGCACTTTTCCCGCCTTACCCTTCTTCCCTTTCATCCTTCAGTCTGTACCGCATGCTGCGGCCGCCTTTGTTGTTTGTTTGCAAAATCCCTTTGTCCATAAGGCTCTGAATTTCGCGGAGGGCGGTGTCGTGGCTGGCGTTGAAAAGGGCGGCCGCTTCTTTGGCGGTGAAGGGTTGCGCGAGGCGGCCTGCCATGATTTCGTCAATGAGCTGTTGTTCGCGGGCGCTGAATGTGTCGTTTGCGTGGGCGCTGCGGAACTGGATGCGGCTGATTTCTGCGGCGAAAAGTTGTTCGCTATCCTTGATGGCGTCTCGCATCATTTGCAGGAACCATAAAATCCATTCGGTGAGGTCACCGCTTGCGGCCTGCGTGCGTGCGAGAATCTTGAAGTATTCGCTTTTGTGAATGTTAATTTGTTTGTTTAATGCGTGTTGACAATGCGTCGTGTTTTCGGCACGGGCGAGTTGCATGGCCGTGATGGCGCGGGCGAGTCTGCCGTTTGCGTCGGCGAAGGGGCGAATCGTGATGAACCAAAAATGTGCAATTGCTGCTTTAATCACCCCGTCTATATTTGCGCTCTCGAACCACGTTAAAAAGTTTTCCATTTCGCTTTGGATGCGTTCCGGATTCGGGCCTACAAAATGGAGCGTCTTGGGAGCGGAATCGGGGGCGGTCGCGTCGATGGTCGTTTGCACTTCGCTGGGTGACTCGCGGAACTTTAAGACTTTGTTCTGACCCATCGCGGAATGCCAGTTGAAAAGGCGTTCTTCGGTGAGGGGCTGTGAGGCGTTCTGGATGGCGCCTAGATAGTTCTTGATGTAGTTTTGCGAGCCCTTGCTTTTTAGTTCCACTTCGGCAAGTGTGTGCGCGGAGTCCAGCGTGTAGCCGTCAATGGCGTAGTTGGCGACGATGTCTTCGGCGAGGAGCTTGGCTTCAATGTCCTTCAATCCGCAGATCTGCATGATTCCGATGAGCTTGCCTTCTTCAAGGCGTGTCTGCCCAAGCGCTTGGAGCACCTTGGGAGAATCGAAGCGGAATCGCGTCCAGTCTGGGAATTGGTGGATGTAAAGCATTGTCTTTTCTCAAATATATTTCTTTTTCCAGCGTTATTTGGCGCGCGCGTTTCATTGCTCCGTTGAATTTCATAAATTTAAGCTATGCAGAAAATTGATACTTGGTACAAGGCTCAGGGCAATTGCCCCGATGAAGAATATGAAATTGCAAGCTACCTGCTTTTCGAGGCGGGTGTTGCGACGCTCGAAGAACTCGACCCGGTGACCGCTGGCCGCACGGAGTTCTGTTTTTACACGGGCGACAAGGCGGAACGCGACCGCATCGTGGCGGAATTTCCGCAGTACAATTTCAAGGTCACCGAAGAGCCTGCAAAGGATTGGGACAAGTGGTGGCGTGACCGTGCGCAGCCGGTGGCTGTGAGCGAACACCTCTGGGTGCGTCCACCTTGGGTGGAGTTCACGCCGGAAGATCCTGAAGCAGTTGTCTTGGAACTTGAGGCAAAGACTGCATTTGGAACGGGCGAGCACGAGACTACGAGTAGCTGTGCTGCGCTCATGGAAAATATCGATTTTAAGGGCAAGACTGTTCTCGACATTGGAACGGGAACGGGCATTCTCGCGATGTTTGCTCGTCGCAAGGGCGCAAGCCTCGCGGTGGGTACGGAAATCGACCCGCTCACGATTCCCTGCATTGCGGAAAACTTTGAACGCAATGGTTTTGGTGAAAGCGACTGCGTGCTCGGATTCTTGGACGCGTTCAAGGACGGAACGAAGTTCGACGTGATTCTCTGCAACATGATCCGCAGCGAGCTTTGGCCGCTCCGCGACGACATCGAAGATTTGCTCGCCGAAGGTGGCGAACTGATTATCAGCGGTCAGCTTGTCACGGAAAAGGATTACATCCTCAAATGGTTCGAAGAAACCGGCTTCAAAGTTTCCGTCGAACGCACCAAAGGCGAATGGTGGAGCGTGCTTGCACGCTCCTAAATGAGCCGGAAAGGAGACAAACGCATAAGGCGAGTGTTGCAGCCAAGCTCGCTTAATTAATATGTCATGCCGGCCTTTGTGCCGGCATCGCCGTTTTTAGTAGAACTGTCACTGGATCCTTCGACTTCGCTGGCGCTTCGCTCAGAATGACGCGTTGTGCCTACTGCGGCGGTCCCGCTGCTATTTCTTAAACGTCGGCTTCTTAAATCCCTTGCCATGGGTGCGGCGGCTGGCGAGGTTTATCTCGCCGCTGTTGAAGCGGTTCTTGTCTTCGATATTGCGGTGTTCACGGAACGGCGCATTTTGCTGATTCCCGCGGCGATCCCCATTGCGATCGAAATCGCGGCGGTCTCGCTCACTATGGAATCCACGGCGTTCTCCTTCGCGGTCAAAGCGGTCGCGATTCTCGTTTCGCCAATTCTCGCGACCTTCTCCATTACGTTCAAAATGGTCTCCGCGATTTTCGCCAAAGCGGTCGCGATTATCTCGGAACCCGCGACCTTCTTCGCCGTACCCATCATCTCGCCAGCGGTTCTTGACTTTCTCTTTTTTGGGGCGCAACGCATTCGTGCGTTCATCGCGCTTTTGCATTTCGCGGTTGCGGAAGTCTTCGTTTTCTTCGCGTTCCTTGCTCGGGAAGTATTCCTTGCCCTCCGCCATTGCAGTACGGCTTAGCAACAAACGGCTGACCTTACCCATCTTGAGGCGTTCCAAAACTTCTCGCAAGTGCGGGCGGTTTGCCGGAATGTACCAGAAGAAGAACTGCTTCTGGTTTGCTTTTTCTTCGGGCGTTTTCGCGACAAAGAGCGGCTTTCCGTCCGGTGTCATTTCGGCGTAGAACATCTCGGTCGCGATGGTCATCGGCGTTGGCGTAAAGTCTTGCACTTGTTCCAATTGGAAACCCAATTGCTTTGTTTCGAGTGCAAGTTCAGCCATGTCGGCTTCGGTGCATCCCGGATGGCTACTGATAAAGTACGGAATCAACTGCTGTTTTTTGCCGATGCGCTTGCATTCGTCGTCAAAGAATTCCTTGAACTTGTGGAACAGCGTAAAGCTCGGCTTGCGCATCAGTTTCAAAACAGCGTCGCTCGTGTGTTCCGGCGCGACTTTCAATCGACCGCTCACATGGTAGTCGATGAGCTCGCGGGCGTATTCTTCGTGGTCCTTGCGGAGTTCTTCGTCATCCGTCTCCTGCAAGAGCATGTCGTAACGCACACCACTTCCGATGAACAGATGCTTCACTTTCGGATGGTTGCGCACTTCGCGATAAAGGCTCAAGATTTCAGCGTGGTGCGTGTCCATGTTGTCGCAAATCTTGGGCGTGAGGCAACTTGCACGGGCGCACTTTTGGCAACGGCTCGGATCGCGGCCACGCATGTTGTACATGTTTGCGCTCGGGCCGCCAAGGTCTGTAATCGTTCCGGCAAAGCCTTCCATATTCGTCACGATTTCGACTTCGCGCAGGATGCTTTCGCGGCTACGGCTTGCGATGAACTTGCCCTGGTGCGCATTGATGGCGCAAAAACTGCAACCGCCAAAACAGCCACGGTGCGTGTTGATGCTGAACTTGATCATGTCGAACGCCGGAATGTTGCCGCGCTTCTTGTAACGCGGGTGCGGTTCGCGGGCGTAGGGGTATTCAAAACTTTCGTCGAGCTCGCCGTATTCCATCGGCGGGTATGCGGGATTAATCACCACGGTCTGTTCGGCGACATCTTGCAGAATGCGGTGCTGGAACCACTTGTTACATTCGATGTCCACCCTGCGGCAGTTCTCAATTTGGTTCCTCTTGCTTTCCAGACATTCTTCGTAGCTGTACAGTCGTAAGTCTTCCCACTTGCTGTTCTTCGGAACATTCCCCTTGGGCGCCAAGTAGGCAGTTTGCGGAACGGAATTCAGGCTCGAGAACGGAACGCCTTTTTTGAGCAAGCGAACGATTTCCTTGAGCGGTTTTTCGCCCATGCCGTAAACGAGAATATCGGCTTGTGTATCGAACAGAATGCTCGGCTTGAGTCTGTTGCTCCAGTAGTCGTAATGTGTCACGCGGCGAAGGCTCGATTCGAGACCGCCAATGAGCAGCGGCACATCGGGGTAGAGTTTCTTTAAAATCTTGGCGTACGTGTATGTCGCGTAATCGGGGCGGAATCCCGCCTTGTTCCCCGGCGTAAAGGCGTCGTCACTGCGGAGGCGCTTTGCGGCGGTGTAGTGGTTCACCATGGAATCCATGCCGCTCGAAATCGCAAAGAAAAGTCTCGGCTTCCCGAGCTTCTTGAAATCGCGCAAGTCGTCGCGCCAGTTCGGCTGTGGCAAAATCGCAACGCGCAAACCCTCATGTTCCAAAAGTCGCCCGACAACCGCATGCCCAAAGCAGGGGTGGTCCACGTAAGCGTCGGCGCTGATGATAATCACGTCAACGTAATCCCAACCGAGTTCATCCAGGTCTTCTTTGCAAATGGGTAAAAATCGAGGATCGTACATAATGGAACTTATGGGGTTAAAAAGTTTATAAGCCTAAAGATAGAAAACGCGCGCACTTGTGAAATTTATTTTCGTCTTATTCCGCTTTCCCTTTGACGCAACGGACGGAATACCCGTTCTCTTTTTCGGTTGCACCAAGGAGTGTTGTATTTTCGTTGTCTTGGAATAAGGCAGCAAAGGCGTATAACGAGAGCGTGTCCGTTGCAGACCAGAAAAATGTAGCTTCATTGAGGCCGACATCGGTCTCGTCGAAGAGTATGCCTGCACCAGTGACAGAAAAACCAAGGGCGTTTTCTCTCTCCTCTTCTTTGCTATCCCAGGAATCCGTCGCTTTTAATTTTGTGCCTGCGCAATCGTAAGCCCAGGTGCCATCATCTAAACGTTCTGTGTGGCAGGATTGCTCTTCAAGGAGTTCTTTCCAATCATCGACTGTGGGCAAGTGCCAGCCTTCCGGACAAGCTTTCTGTGCGGCTTCCCAAGTGTAGAGCCTTCCGTATTTTTTACAGTTTTCAGATTTCTTGTTGTAGCACCAGCTTGTTGACGGGTCTGTTTCTACGGCGTAGTTCATGTTCTGCGCCGTCCAGATGTGATTGCTGATAAAGAGAGTGCGGTAGACTTTGTTGTCTCGTTTATCCAAAAGTTCGCCGTAAGAGATTTCTGGATTTAGATAGTCCAACGTGACGCAGTCGTATTTGCCGCAGTCGTAAAAACGGAGTGATGCGCTCGATTTGGGCTTGTTTGCGCTCGAACTAGATTCGGGCGGTTCTGAGCTAGAGGAAAATTCCTTGGAACTGGATGAGGACTTGGCCGTCTTGGAACTGCTTGACGGACTTTTTTCTTTGCTTGAAGACGATGGCTCTGTCGATGATGAACTTTTGATGAAAAAGAAAATGTCGGTCTTGTTCGAATGGAAAAAAGTACTCGAAGAGCTTTTGCTAGAGGATGACAGTTCTATGATAACGATGTCGGTATCGCTTGAAGAATTGTTTTCGTCATGTGCTCCGGTGACGTCGTTACTGCATGCAGCGACGATCCCCCCGATAAATGCCATGACGTAAATCCAAATTCTATGCATCCTATAGAATTATATATAATAAAGCTCTAAATGTCACGCTCTTTCTTCAATTCGCGTTCCTCCGCTTCTCGCATAGAGTAGACGCACCCGCAGAAATTCTGGCGGTAAAGGTTGTATTCGTGAGACAATTGGATGGAGCGCTTGTAGCCGCCCTTCTTCTTGAAGTCGCTCGGAAGCCGCTTGATGCCGTAAATATCGCACTGTTCCTGCACGACCTCGTTGAGGACCTGGGCGTCCTTCATCGGGCTGATGGTGAGCGTCGTCGTGAAGTAGTCGCAGTTCAGTTCCTTGGCAAGTTTCGCTGATTCGGCAAGGCGGAGCTCAAAGCATTTGCGGCAGCGCTTGCCCCCTTCGGGTTCTTTTTCGAGTCCGCGGGCGACATCGTAAAATTTTTTCGGGTCGTACTCGCCTTCGACGAGCGTAACTGGGTACTTTGTCTTGAACTCCGCAACGAATCGCTTGATTTCGTTCACGCGGTGCTGGTATTCTTCGGCGGGGGCGATGTTTGGATTGTAATAGAAAAGTGTGATTTTGAAATACTGCGAAAGGTATTCAATTGTGTAGCTGCTACATGGCGCGCAACAAGCGTGCAGCAAAAGCGTCGGCACTTCACCCGTGCGCTCAAGCCTGCGAATGATGAAATCCAGGTCGCGCTGGTAATTATGCTTGGGATGGCCTTTGTCATGCCCGACTTGATTGGGCATCTCCTTTTCGCGCTGAACAATGTGCGTTTGATCCTTTTCGGCCATATATTACTCCTAGCTTAAAGTGCCAAAAGCAGTAATCCAGAAGCAGATGGCCGAGGCTACAGCGAGCGGTCCCATTACATGGCGCTCCTTGGCGCTCAGGCTAAAGAATACCGTTGCCGTGTAGAATGTCAGGTAAACGGAATAGAAAAAGGCGAGAATGCGCACAATCCCGAACGGAATCGTTTCCGGGAGCACATGCCCGGCACTCAGAATCGTAAAAAGGGCCACAAATTGCATGATAATCGGCAAAATGAATGCCTTGCGGACCTCCTGCGGCACGACCTTGTGGCGGCCGTTCATGGCGTACATTCCAAGCGGCGCCCCGAGTGCAAGGGCGATGTTCAGTGCGATGGAGGGCAAAAAGACAATGGATCCGATAATTGCAGCTATGTAAAACATATCTCTTAAGATAAAAAAAAGGACTCCTTCAGGCAAAGGAGGTAACCTAAAGGAGTCTGAGAGTGTTTGGGTATTATTAATAATAGATTTCTTAAAGGGAATAGATTAGAATATTCCAAAAATTTGTGGTTACAATTGTGTCCACCCCTATGTAAAAGGGGGGCGTTGGGACAAAATGTCTCAAAATTTGAGGTTTGCCTGGATGTGGGCGAAATTTGGCTTGAATGGTTTGGTTTTGGTCTTTTTGAACGCGAATGCGAAGTCACAGCCGAGCGGTTCTGCATCGACTTTGATTTCGTTTTGGACAGAAAAGCCTTTGGCGGGGGTGGTTTCGGGGAATGCGATGGTCAATTTGGCTAAGGCTGTGCTTGAACGGTAGGTGGCGCCGAGTTCGATTCGTGGAGGCTTGGGGTTGCGGTCGTAGCGAAATTTCGTGCCCGCCTTGAACGAAAATGGTTCCCAGGTGGATTCTACGGCTCCTTTCCATTCGGTTGTATTGCAATTGTCGCTTGCTTCGAGGCAGGTCACGCTTAAGCTTGGACGGAATTGTTCTGGACCTGAGGTGAGGGTTGCCTTGAATCGGGCGCTCACGGAATCTGTTGCAGTAGGGCTTAGGAGGCGGGCCTTGAAGGAAAACTCTGAGTTCAATGTCTCGGGCCACCTGGCAGTGATGGTTTGAGATGCCCAGAGCCAGTTTTCGGTGATGCCCTTGCTCAAGTTCAGACCTTGTGGAATGCTGTCTCCGTGGAGGTAGGCGGTGGTCTTCCATGAAAGATGTTTCTTGACGCTTTGCAGTTGGATCTTGATGAGGGGGTGGTCTTGCCCGAACTGGTACCATGTGGAAATTTGCCCGAGCGTTGTGCGGGCTTGCAAGGCGATGGCGCCTGCATCAGTAAACTTCCAGAATGTGGCATCAAGTTCGTTTTCGCGATTCGGCTTGAAACCGATATGCGCATTGATCGTTTTGCTGGAGTCGATGAATGCTCCGAATCTTAGTTTGCCAATGGGGTAGAAAAGGGCAGCACCCCATAAAGTATCAAGGGGTATATGGCTGTGTAATTCGATTGTAGAAATTTGTCCGAAATGAGCTTCGGACTTGTCGCGATGGTAAGACAGGAGTTCTTGCGAACCGAGACGTAATTTGAAGTAGTAGAATTGGATTTGCAATTCTTCGTGGCGTTTTTTCAGGTGCCCGTCGGAATCGTACCTGCCTTTCCATGATGCGTGGCCATGCGGAATTTTGGTTGGCGTTTTTTGCGCGCTTTGCGGTTGCTTTGATTTGGATGGCGCGGGCTTTGAACATGGCTCTTGCGCGTAGACTTCGGCAAGCAGGCACGCTTCGTCGTAGTTCTCTTCTTCGAGTCTAGAAAAGATTTCGTCGGCTTCTTCGGCGGTGATGATGCCGTCGTCCCACCATTCAAAGACTTGTGCGGCATCAAATGGGGCGTGGGCGGGATCTTCTGCTGCTGTGCTTGTCGTGAAAACTATGAACGCAAATATTAAAAGTATTTTTTTCAAGCGATACCTCCACTATATATACACGCACGAGCGGAGGTTTTATACCCTATTTTTATTGCAAAACTTTTCTAACTTTTGAGATATGGCAAATTCATCTTGGTCAAAAAATTCTAAACCCCGTGGTGGCGCCAGTGCGCTTGGCAAGGACTTTATTCCTCACATGAAGGCTCCTCGCACCGAGTTCCCGCTGTTTAACGGAAAGCGCGTGACGCCCTCGCTTGCTGGGCTCGACAAGCTGTTGCATTACTACGGTGTGGAACTCCAGGAACCGACGCTCAAGCAGATTTGGGAATTCCATCAGTTGCTCCGTGCAAACAACGATGACCAGGATTTGACTCGCCTCAATGCTTTTGAAACGATGGTGGAACGCCATTATGCCGACTGCACGCTCATCAATGCTTACGTGCCAAAGTGGCCTGCCCGCATGATTGACGTCGGTAGCGGTGCCGGTTTCCCGGGAATCCCGCTCAAGATTGTAAATCCGTCCATTCGCCTTACGTTGTGTGAACCGCGCCCGAACCGCATCAACTTCCTCAACATGGTCATCGAAAAGATGGGCCTCAAGGGAATTGACGTGTTCGGTCATAAGGTCACGAGCCGCAGCATGACGATCCCTGTCGATGGCGTGATTAGCCGCGCGTTCGAACTCATGGAAAAGACGCTCCCGCGTATCGCAAATTCCCTCAAGGTTGGTGGTCGCGTGTTCTTCATGAAGGGCCCTGCCGTAGCGGACGAACTCAAGACGTTCTATCCAGAAGATTTCGGCTACAAGTTTGTCGGGAAGCATTTCTATACCATCCCGAACAGCACTCAGGACCGTGCGCTGATTATCCTCGAACGCGTGGAATAGGGCGGTTTTAAAATGGCGATGCCGGACTCTGTTTCGGCATGACTTCTAAATGAAAAAAAGTCAGGCTCATCACCTGACTTTTTTCGTTCGTTGTAATGCGGCGAAGCCGCCAAGTTTTAACTAATGACCAGTGACTAAAGACTGATAACTAGCAGCCTAGAACTTAAACAGCAAACCGAATCTCATCTGGCCGTCGCGTACGCCGTCCGATTTGCCCACGTTCTTGATTGTTGCCCAGTCGAACTGGAGAACGTCGGAGAGCATCACGCCCACGCCGAAGTCTACTTCGTTGCGCTTGCCCATGCGGTCATAGAGGTAACCCAGACGGAGCGCAATCGTGTTAGAATAAATGAATTCCGTACCGAAGTTGAATACGCCCTGAAGGAACGAATTAACGGTCTGGTCTTCAGGATCGACAATCGACTTCCAGCAGGCGATGTAGAACGGTTCCGGATCGCCCTTGTCATCGTCAATCACGACTTCGCGGTTGTAGTCGAATGCGACGGTCCACTTGTAATCGGCCATGCTGAGAATTTCGTAAGAAAGTCCAAAGCGCCAAGTGAGCGGAATCGGGTCTTCAATCGTCTTGTCCACGTAGTAAACGCTCGGACCGATGTTTGCAAGAACGAGTGCGATGTTGAGCTTCGGCACGATGAAGTTCTTTTTCAAAACGCCGATGTCGAATGCGTAACCAAACGTGGTAGCTTCTTCTTCGCCGGCGGATGCGCCAGAACTCAGGTCAGAATAGAAGAACTTGATGGAGAGGCCGAGGCCCCAGTCGTTCGGGAAGCGGGTACCGTAGCTCACGCCACCGACGATTTCGGAACTGTTGTAGGCCACGAGGTCATCGGCGTCGAGGTCGCCAGAAACGACTGTCGAACCGAACGAGACGAAGTTCACATGAACACCGAGCGTTCCCCAGTCGTTCAGCGGAATGGTCATACCGCCGTAGAGGTGGTAAAGGTCCGGAATGTTCAAAACAGGCAAAAGCTTTTCGTAGAAGGCAGTGAGCTGGTAGTCAGCGTCCTTGTACTGTTCCATGCCGTTTGCGGTGCTGAACCACACGTCGTTTCCTTCGGGGAGCACTGCCCAGACCTTGTTGGTCGAAAGGCCGTTGCCCTGGTGGTAGTGCGTCCATTCGTCATCGCGCTTGGTGGCTTCTGGATCTTCCTTGGAGCTGCGTTCGAGTTCTGCCTTACGGCCACTAGCGGTGGCGTAGTCCGGCAGGTGACGCCAGACACCGAGATCGGTTGCAATCCAGATGGCGCCCTTGCGGTCCACGGAAACATCGTTTACAGTGTTGTTGGCAAACTGCACCTGTTCCCACTTGCGGAGCGTGAAGTGGGAGAGACCGCCCTTGTGGGTTGCCCAGACGTGGCCCGAGCTATCGACGGCGAGAGCAGTCGGATTCAAGTCCATGATGCCGTCTTCCTGGTTGAACAGGCTCCAGCGGTCCTTGTCGTTGGCGCTCTTTTTGGGGGTGAGGCGGGCGACTCCAGCACCATCGACTGCCACGTAAAGTTCTTTGCGGTTTTCGGACCAGACGAGTGCGTTAATCTTTTGGCTCGGGAGAACCTTGCCCTTCTGTTCGAAGGCACCATTGCGGTAGACGAAAAGGCCGTTGTCCGTACCGATCCAAAGCGAGGCGCCCTGCTTGGCGAGTGCGGTCACACGATGTTCGCCGAGTTCCTTGTCGAATGTTTTCCAGCCCTTGCCGTCAAAACGGAAGAGACCCTTCGGAGTTCCGACCCAGAGCTTTTCGGTCAGGCTCTCGTAGAGGACTGCTGTAATGGTGTCCTTGACGACCAGGTTCCAAGGCATCTTGACTTCGACTACGTGGGATTCGTCATCGGCGTTCTTCACGTCGTTGAAAGCCTTCACAACTCGGGTGTATTCATCGAGGCCGCGTTCGGTTCCGATGTAGGTGCGGACGGCGTCCTTGATCTTGGCGTTGCCCTGCAACGTGACAGAGTAGTAGTCGACCCACTGTTCTCCGTCGAACTTGAGAATGCCCTGGGTTGTACCAGCCCAAAGTTCGCTTTTGTCGAAGAATCCGTTCTTGGAGCGGGATGCCATGTGCGTAAAGAACGGCGTCTTTTTCGCATCTGCGCTGTAGGAGCTGCGCCATTCGTCGGCTAGAGGTCCGAATGCAAGACCTGCCGGGTTGTAGTACATGGCGGTTGCATCATCGGCGAGTGCTGCTCCGACTTCGCCCATACCTAGCTGGCGTGCGCCAACAGGCATCTGGAGGGTGATAATGGCCGAACCGGCGGCGAGCGCCATGGCCGGTGCCAAAAGAATAGCAGATAATAGTGACTTACGCAAGTTGCCTCCAATCCGGGACGTTGTATGTGTTTCCGTGTGTCGGGATCACAGCCTTCCATCCGGACTTGCTCGGGTTTTCCCAGGGCTGTTTCGGTAAAAGCTTACAGTCGCAGCCCAATACGTAGGGTGGTAAAATTTCCGCGTGATTGCGAATCTGTTCGCGGGTGATGAAATTTTCCTCGCTGACGAATTTACAATAATTCTTGCCTTTGGGACCAATCACGATTCTGTAAGTCGCGACACCTTGCTTGTCCCCTTCGTCAATAGTCTTGATTGTTTCTTCGAGAGTCCTATTCCACTGCTCGATGTATGCTAGCCTTTGTTCTGGCGTCAAGTTCTGGGTCTCAAGCCAAGCCCTGATCGATGCTTCGGAGGGCTTCACGGCGGTGAGCGTCTCGCGGGCGGGGCGTCCGATGGCGGCATATTGTCCCGATACGTCGATAATCGGTTTTGAGACTTCTTTTTCATCGGAATTGTGCATGCCCACGTAAATTCCGATACCGGCGAGGACGATGGACAATAGCACAATCGCAATGACGATGATGATTGATAGCATATTTAAATCCGTTTACGATAAATCCTTACTCTCAAAAACTAGCATTTTCTATTTTATAAGACAGGAGATATTATGTCAAAATTAAAGTTTTTTATAGTGTTGCTTGCTTGTAGTGTCGCGTTTGCTGTTCCGTTCAAGGTAGAAACGGTCAAAGATGGCAGTGGAGAGCCCATTCGTGCAGGTCAGTTGATTAAGGTCCATTATAAAGGTTACTTGGCTGTCGATAGCGCTACAGTGAACAAGGCCGCTACCGATTCTACGGTCGAAGCTCCTTATTTTGCAAATTCCTACTATAGCGAACAGCCGTTGGAATTCACCGTTGGCGTGGGCCAAGTGATTGAAGGCTGGGACAAGGGACTTGTCGGCATGAAAGTTGGCGAAGTCCGCAAGCTCTCGGTGCCGTCCGTGATGGCTTATGGCGACAATTCTCTTGAAGGCATCCCGCCTAATAGCGACTTGATGTTCGTTGTTGAACTTGTTCATGCTGAAAAGCCGCTCGAAGCAGACAAATTCCCTGCCGATATCGAAAAGCTCAAGTGGCGTGATATGGGCCGCGGGCTCAAGGTTTACGACGAAAAGGCTGGCAATGGCAAACAGAATGTTGCAGGTAACGTAATAAAGGTTCATTACACGGGTTGGCTCCTTTCTGGCCGCAAGTTTGGTAGCTCCAAGGATCTGGGCAAGCCGCTCGAAGCGGTAATGGGCGCCGGCAAGATGATCAAGGGCTGGGAAACGGGTCTTGAAGGTATGCGCGAAGGCGGTGTCCGCTGGTTGCGCGTGTCGCCGGCAATGGGCTATGGGGCTACGGCATTCTCGATGATTCCGCCGAACTCCACGCTCGTGTTCCGTGTCGAGATGGTCTCTAGCGATGTGGATCCGGAACTGGCAAAGCACATGGACTTCTTCCCGGATACGACTCTCCTCAAGTATGAAAACGGTCCCGAAGGACTCCGCTATGCGGTCGTGAAACAGGGCGAAGGTGAACCGGCCCGTTCTGGCCACCGCGCGATTGTGCATTACACGGGCTGGATGGTGAACGGCTACAAGTTCGACAGCTCCCGCGACCGCGGACAGCCGTTTGCATTTGAACTTGGCGCAGGGAACGTGATCCGCGGCTGGGAACTCGGCGTGCAGGGCATGCTCCCGGGCGAAAAGAGAATCCTCGTGGTGCCGCCTGGCCTTGGCTACGGCAGCCGCGGCGCAGGTCCGATTCCGGGTGGCGCAACGCTCATCTTCGCTGTGGAATACCTCGGGGAAGACTAGCGGCTGAGCCGATAGAATCCATAAAAAACAAGTGTTATTTGCCCGGCGTAATGTCGGGCTTTTTTCGTTTTATTGTAAATCCTTGGGCAAATATTTTTCCGGCACTTTGTAGCCTAAGTTGTGGAGCCTTCGTGCATAGCTCTCGTCTTGCAAGCGCTTTTCGGATTCTTGAACGAGTTTTAGCAGAAGTTTGGCTTCTTTCCCTGACTTGATGCGGATTACAGTCCACCAATCGAGCAATCCATACAGCATGAAAAGACCGCTTAATCCTAATAGGAATACTTTGAATTTTTCCGGAATTGTTAAATTTGGAATAAAATAAATGGCACCCCAGCAAACGGCCCAAATTGCTGTGTAAATGAGTGCGCGTTTTAGAGGAATGCCGACATTGAGCCATTTCTTGTCGATGCCTTCCGCTGCGGGTTCGTGGAAGGCTTTGCAAAGAAAATCCTTGCTGCATTTTGGGCAAGTTATTAACGGGGACTGGTAACCGAACGAGTTCCAGTCTTTTGTGCTCTGAGATTCGTTTTCTATAGATTTATGGCAATGAGGGCATTTCATGCCCATAATGTAATAAATTGACTAGATCCTTCACATTCGTTCAGGATGACGCATTCCTAACCACCAACCACTAACCACTTCCTACTTCCTACTGTCTACTGTCTACTTCTCTCTCTCGTCTTTGGATTATCGCTACGCTCTAATCCCCAATGCTAGGCTCGAAAATGGTCTCACAAGTGGTCCCGCTTCGCTCGCCTTACGCATTTGTCGTCTATAGGGCGGAGCCCGTTCTTTCGTCTAATTACTATATTCCTCCCGAAGTTCAAGAAACTGCGGCTCCGCCGCCCCCCGTTGACAAAATATCCATACCAAATGTTTACAGAGTAGGGCATCGGCGGTAAGTTTTAAATATTTTAGATATTGATGGTTACTTTTTCTGACATAGCGGATTACCGCGACTTCTTGAAGGAATTCTACGACAGGCGCAAGGTCGAGATGCCCTTCTACAGCTACCGCATGATGGGTGATAAGCTCGGGCTAGACTCCAGCTATCTCTATCGCGTATTGCAAAAGAAGCAGCACTTGCCTGCTCATGCTTTACCTGCGGCAAAGGAAATCCTTGCGCTGAGTGGTCGCGAGGCCGAATACTTCGACCTCCTTTATTCTGCTGCTGTCAGCAAGGATAAGACTAAGCGCGAAGAACTCATGGCGAAGGCACTGTCGCTCCGCGACGTGGAACGCCATTCTTTGCAGGCTGCTGAACTTAAACTCCTCGAAAACTGGTGGATTCCTGCGGTACGCGCCTACCTGGAATTGAACGGTGGCGTTGTAAACGTCAAGCAGATTGCTAAGGATATCTGCCCGCCGATCACTGAGGAACAGGCTCTCGAAGCCATTGAAACTTTGAAGAGCGTCGGTCTCGTGAAAAAGCTTGCGTCGGGCAAGCTCGCGCTTACCGAAGCCCATTTGACAGTAGGGGGCCCCGAAAAGGCCAAGGCTGTGCGCAATTTCCAGCGCCAGGTGCTTAGCCTTGCGAGCGATGCGCTTGAAAACGTCCCCGTCAATGAACGCAATATTTCTACACTGACCCTTTCTGTGGACCAGTCCTGCTTCGAGGATTTGGGCGACATGTTGAGGGAATTCCGCCGTCTGGTTCAAAAAAGAGTAGACGGAGCCAAGAATCCTGATCGTGTTATGCAGCTTTCTATGGCCTTTTATCCGGTTGCCCGTAAAGGAGGGGCTTCGGAAAATACTATAATAGTAGGGGAAGGTGCAGGAGATAAAAAATGATTAAACGGGCGTGGACATATGGGTTGGCGACATTGGCGCTGTGCTATGTCGCCTGCGATAGCGGTCGTACTGCTGGATCGTCGATGGAGACTGAGAACTCTATCGCGTTACAGGTGCAGTTGGCCGATGGCACGCCTGCTGCACGAATGGACGTTATTGTTCGCCCTGATTCTTATTTGTCCGGTGCTTCCGAACTTGGGTCGGACTCCATTTACCAGTTGCACTTTGAAACCGACAAGTACGGTCGCGTTGTTTTGCGCGATGTTCCATCGGGCTCCTACGTGATTGAAGCTCGTAGTGATTCCTTGAACTTGAAGGGTTTTGAAAAGATAGCGTACGTTGAATCGGATTCTACGACTCCTTTGACAGTCGAAGTTTCTGAACCGACCAAGGTCTCTGGTCGTGTCGGTCTTCCGCAGTTGGTCCGCCGTTCTGCAACCGTTTCTGTGCAAGGCTTGGACTACCAGGTCCCGATGGATTCCACGGGCTACTTTGAATTTGAATCCTTGCCGAACGGCAATGTCGAGATTGTCGCATTCGTGAACGATGCTGACGCTGATTCGGTTACGGAATATGGCCGCATTGAGGCAGACGTCGGTGCGCAGTCCGGTGAAAGTGCCCTTTACCTTGGCGACTCCGCATACGTCAAGAAATACTTTGTATTTGAAGACTTTGAAAATGGCCCCGGCGTATGGGACGCTGCAGCATCGCTTAATGCAGAGGTCAGCTTTGATATTGATTCTGCGGGCTTTGGTCGCGAAGGCAAGGCCGCTCACTTTATCTGTAAACGCGATTCTGCGGCTCAGTGGGACTGGGCGCTTATCGGTCGTGAACTGGGTGGCTATGTCAACTTGAGCGATTTGGATTCTATTCGCTTCTGGGTCCGCGTCTCGACTCCGTCGCGAATTTCGTTCTCGTTCGACAGGTTCGTGAATGACGATTCCGTGACGAGTTCCGATAATATCAAGTCTTGGCGCCATTTCGAGGCGGATACGGTCTGGACTCAGTTTACCGTGATTCCGGCGGAACTGGATACGGCCGACAGCAATGGCGGTAACTACGGCTGGGAAGCGGTGAAGGACAGTGTCACAAAGATTGGCATCTTCGGCGCTATGGATACGGAAGTCTGGGTGGACGATATCGAAGTCTTTGGCTACGGCATCTTTGACCCGTTCGCCCCGGTTGTGAAGAAGAGCGTTGTCCGGAAAGAAGAGTAGATTTATCCACTATTGACATTTTATCAATGGACCTGCATCGCTTTGCAGGTCTTTTTTTGTTGTTTGGAGGTAGATTAATAATGGATGGATTGGCGGTGTATGGCTGGTCCGAAGGAGTGTGTATGAACATGAAACGTTTGGCTGCACTGGGCTTATTTGCTGGCTTTGGTGTAAGTGCGCTTGCTGACAACCCTATTTCTAGCTATCACTATCTGGCGGACCCTTCTTGCGCCTCTGACGGTGATACCTTCTACATCTTGACCGATGTGGATGACTATAACAACCAGACGAACTGGAACTACGATATTGTCGGCCTTTACGCCTTCACGTCTGAAGACATGAAGAACTGGACTGATCACGGCATGATTTTCCGCTCCAGGCGTGAATTCGGGAACTATCCGAACAACACCTGGGCTTCGGGCATTGCCGTCAAGAACGGCAAGGTTTACATTGTTTACCCCGATGGTGCAAGCGGCGTGGGCATGATTACCGCCCCGGCTATCGATGGTCCTTATACCGACCCGGTTAAGGAAACTCATGGTGTCAATAGAATTGCAGGTGGCGGTAGCTTGATTGGTAGTTGCGACGGCATTGCTCACTGCTTTGACCCGGGCATCTTGATTGATGACGATGGTAAGGGTTACGTGATTTTTGGTGGTGGCGAAAGCTCTAGCCGCCCCTATGGCAACAACTTTGACATTATCAGCTTTACCGAAAGCAATGGCAAGATTACTTTCGACAAGAATTCCCTGAAGAAGGTCTCTTTGCCGAACTCCTTCGAAGCTCCTTACTTGCACAAGAAGGGTAACACTTATTACTTGAGCTTCAACAACCGTAGCCAGATTATTGACTATGGTATGTCCAACAATATTTGGGGTCCGTATACCTTTGTGGGTACGGTCATTCCGGGAATTGGCTCTGTGCCTGATGCTCATGGCGAAGGTGGTAACAACCACCAGGGCTTTGCTCCGTTCAAGGACAAGTGGTATGCTGTGTACCACGATCGTCGCTTGGTGACCTCTGATAACCACCCGGCTGCAACGACTCAGGCGGGCGTGCGTTCCGAAAATCCGAACTACGAAAACCACAGAAGTGTGTCCATCGACGAACTCACCTGGAATGGCGACAAGATGAACAAGCTCACCTTCACACGTGAAGGACCGAAGCAAATCAAGAACTTTGACCCGTACAAGACCTACAAGGCAACGACGAGCTCCAAGCAGATGAACATCCGTAGCCGTACCGACTGGACCAAGGGCCAGCCGGTCAAGCACGTGCTCTTGCCGCTTACGAGCCGTAGCGAATCCTGGATCCGCGTGACTGGTGTGGACTTCGGTAAAGGTGCTGAAAACCTCCGCATCAAGGCCGCAAACGTGGGCGATGGCAACAAGATTGAAATCCATACGGGTAGCGCAACGGGTACCCTTGCCGGTACTTGCGAACTGGCAAAGACCGCCAATAACATGACCTTCGTGGATAACGATTGCGAAATGAAGGGCCTTACGGGCGTTGTCGACCAGGTGTTCTTCGTGTTCAAGAATAATGGCAAGGATTCTACCATGGGCGTTCTCGAATGGGAATTCCAGGGCACGAAGCGCGAACCGGAGCCGCCGCAGCCGTTTGGCGGCAAGGCTTGGGCGATCCCGGGCAAGATTGAAATGGAAAACTTCGATGAACCGGGCTATGGCGCAGGTAACGATTCTTACGCTGATAACGATTCTGATGACCACGGTGCCGAAAGCAATGGTGGCAAGAGCTACCGCGAAGGCACTGGCGTAGATATCTACAAGAAGGCTACGGGCTATGTCGTCGGTTACAACCAGACGGATGAATGGCTGGAATACACTGTGGATGTGGCTGCAGAAGGCGACTACACGATGTTTGCGGCGGTGGCTTCTGCCAATGCGACCTCTGGCTTTAAGCTCTCCCTTGATGGCGACGATATTACGGAATCGATTTCTGTCCCGAAGAACGATGGCGAAGAAAACTATGACGACTACAGCAAGGTGAAGGCAAATGTGAAGCTCCCGGCTGGCAAGCATATCCTCCGCTTTACCGTTACGGGCGACTGGATGGACATCGACTACATTCAGTTTGCAACGGGCAAGGATGCAAAAGATCCGGACGACGAGACGGTTGCACTCCATAAGGGATTCCGCTTGGAAACGACCTCTCTCAAGAGTTTCGACGTGTTCGACTTGACCGGCAAGAAGGTGACTAGCATCACGGCGCACAACATGGCCGAAGCGAAGAACCTTTGGCGTGATGGTGTTCAAGCTAAGAAGGTGCAGGGCGTGTGCATCATCCGCAACCGTGCAAACGGCATGATGGCTAAGGTCCGCACGACGCGCTAGATTTTCCTCACTCACACCTCCATCTAAAAGGGCTTCTCGCAAGAGGGGCCTTTTTTGTATCCTCTCGTCTTTGGACTTTCGCTTCGCTCAAGTCCCAACCAATCGGCTCGGCCATGCCCAACTTCGTTGGTCGCGTCTTTCGTCTCTAGTCTCTCGTCTAATGCGTTGACGTTTTGTCCATAAATCTTTTGACGTGTTCAGGGCTGTTTTGTTTTTTTGGAGGTACTTTTAGATTGGATGGATTGGCAGTGTATGGTCGATCCTAAGGAGTGTTATGAAACTACTTAAGAAAGTAACGATGTTTGGACTTTTGGCGGGCTTTGGAGTAAGCGCTCTCGCTGACAACCCGATTTCTACTTACCACTACTTGGCTGACCCGGGTGCAGCCGCCGACGATGATTACTTCTACATCATCACGGACTCCGATGACCCGGCTCCGTACAATTCTGACGGTTACAAAATTTACGCCCTTTATGCATTCCGCAGTAGGGATATGCAGAACTGGACCGACTACGGCATTATTTACGATGCCCGCAAGGTGAGCGGCATTAACGACATTTGGGCATCTGGCATTGCTGTCCACAACGGCACGTTCTACATTGTGTTCCCGGATGGCGGTGGCGGCGGCATTGGCTACATCAAGGCGCCTGCAATTGAAGGTCCTTGGACAAACGCTGTGGGCCAGGGCAAGGATAAGCTTGTCGGTGGCCGAGGCATTATCGGTTGCGATGGCGTTTCGTGGTGCTTTGACCCGGGTATCTTTATCGATGACGACGGAACCACCTACGTGACATGGGGCGGCGGCGAAAGCACTAGCCGTCCGAATACAGACAACTTTGACATTGTGAAATTGAACGATGCCAAGAACGCCCCGGTGGGCAACGGTTCCCATGTGAAGGTGAACAACTTGCCGACCCGCAAAATGCTCGAAGCTTCTTATATCCACAAGCACAAGGGTACTTACTACTTCTCTTACAGTACTGGCTGGCAGCAGGGCGCTCCGACGATTGACTACGGTATATCGAACAACGTTATGGGCCCGTACACCTGGAAGGGTACGATTCTTGGCGACCCGAGCATGAACGGCCGTAGCATCAACGGCAACAACAACCATCATGGTATTGCCGAATTCAAGGGACATTCTTACGTTGTCTATCATGACCGCCGTATCGCGAAGGGCCACAACGGCTTGGAAATTATCCCGGCAGATGATGGCAAGGCAAAACCGAACGAGGGTTACCACCGTAGCGTTTCTGTAGACGAAATGTTCTACAATGCTGACGGCACCATTCAGACGGTGAAGGTGACGGATGAAGGTCCGGCACAGATTGAAAACTTTGACCCGTACGATTGGTATCCGGCACTCACGAGCTCCAAGCAGAAGGGCATCCGCAGCCGCTCTAACTTTGTGCAGGGCAAGGCTGCCGAACACGTGTTGCTCCCGCTTTCCTCTAAGGAATCCTGGCTCCGCGTTTCGGGTGTTGATTTTGGTACGGCTGCAACGGGCTTCACAGTCGAAGCTGCAAGCGCTGCCGATAACAACAAGATTGAAATCCGCACTGGTTCTGCAACGGGTACGCTCGCTGGTACTTGCACGCTTAAGAATACTGGCAACAAGAATACTTATGCCGAAAACAAGTGCGAAGTTGAAGGCCTCAAGGGCATTGTAAAGCAGTTGTTCCTCGTGTTCAAGGGCGACAGGGACTCTACCATGGCTATCAAGGCCTGGGGCTTTGAAGGCAGCGGCACGACTCCGCCGGAACCGCAGAAGCCGTTTAGTGGCAAGGCTTGGGAAATTCCGGGCAAGATTGAAATGGAAGACTTCGACATTCCGGGGTCTGGCCGCGGTAGCGAAATCAAGTCCTACAGTGAAAACGATTCCGAAGACCATGGCGTCGAAAATGGTGGCAAGAGCTACCGCGAAGACACAGGCGTCGATATCTACAAGAAGGCTACAGGCTATGTCGTGGGCTACAACCAGTCCGGCGAATGGCTCGAATACACCGTGAACGTGAAGGAAGCTGGCGACTACACGATGTTTGCTTCTGTAGCGACGGACAATTCTACGGCTGGCTTTACGCTTTCCATTGACGGCAAGTCCATTGCTGAAGTTCCGGTGTCGGGCGATAGCTGGGATGACTTTGTGAAGGTCAAGGCCAACGTGACGCTCCCGGCCGGTGAACATATCCTCCGTTTTGCCATTACGGGTGACTGGTTCGATATCGACTATATGACGTTTGCTAAAGGCAAGAATGCTACGGATCCGGACGACAAAACGATTGGTATCAAGGGCTTCAGGGTGCTTGGTGCAGATGCAGTCGCAAACTTCGACGTGTTCGATTTGACCGGCAAGAAGGTTTCTAGCTTCACGGCCCGCAATATCCACGAAGCGAAGAAGCTGTGGCGCGAAAATCCGCAGTCCAGGAATGTGCAGGGCGTTTGCATCATCCGTAACCGTCACAACGGCGCGGTGGCAAGAGTTCGCACCACTCGCTAAGGATGTCATGCCCGACTTGATCGGGCATCTCCTTTTAGTAACTATTGACTTTTTATCCATGAGACCTACGATTTTTCGTGGGTCTTTTGGCGTTTCTGAGGGTAGTTTTATAAAAAACGGGATGGCGGTGTGTTTGGTCGATCCCAAGGAGTGAACAATGAGATTACTGAAACGTTTAACGATGGCAGGCTTGCTCGCCGGTTTTGGTGTGGGAGCACTTGCCGATAACCCGATTTCGGCTTACCATTACTTGGCCGACCCGGGTGCCGCTGCCGATGATACTTATTTCTATGTCATAACCGACTCGGATGACCCTGCTGCATCGAATGCCAATGGCTATAATATCAAGGCCCTTTACGGTTTCCGCACGAAGGATATGAAGAACTGGACCGACTTCGGTATCATTTACGATGCCCGCAAGGTCGATGGCATTGGCGATATCTGGGCGTCTGGCATTGCGGTGAACCCGAATGACCACAGACTTTACATTGTGTTCCCGGATGGCGGTGGCGGCGGTGTCGGCCTTATCGGTGCCGATAGCATTGCAGGCCCGTGGACAAACCCGGTCTCTGGCAACAAGAAACTCATCAACAACTGGGGTGGCGGCATCTCGGATTGCGACGGCATCGGCTGGTGTTTTGACCCGGCAATCTTCTTCGATGACGACGGTACAGGCTACTTCACCTTTGGTGGCGGTAGCAGCGATAGCCGCCCGGCAAATAACAACAATAACGACATTTTCAACATCTACAAGCTCAACAAGGACATGAAGGGCTTCGATGTGAGCACCAAGACTCACCTGAAGATTGGTGGCCCGAAGGCGATGGAAGCCTCTTACATCCACAAGTATAAGGGTAATTACTATCTCTCTTACAGTACGGCGGATTTGCGCATTGCCTATGGTATGTCCAAGAACCCGATGGGTCCTTACGAATACAAGGGTATCTTCATGGGGAACCCGAACATTGGCGGTCAGAACATCAACGCCAACAACAATAACCACCATGGCATTGCCGAATTCAAGGGCCATTGGTACGTAGCTTATCATGACCGTCGCATTGCCAACGGTTACGACGGCTTGGAAAAGATTCCTGCCGATGACGGTAAGGCGAATCCGGTGCCGGCATTCCACCGCAGCGTAAGCGTCGATGAATTCTATTACAACGGTGACGGCACCATGAAGGAACTGACCTTCACGAAGGAAGGCCCGAAGCAGATTGAAAACTTCGATCCGTATGACTGGTATCCGGCACTCACGAGTTCCAAGCAGAAAGGCATCCGCAGCCGTTCGAACTGGACTCCGGGCAAGGTCGCAGAACACCTCTTGCTCCCGCTTTCCACGAAGGAATCCTGGATTCGCGTGAGTGGCGTGGACTTTGGTACGGCGGCAACGGGCTTTGTGGTTCAGGCGGCAAGCGCTGCTGATGGCAACAAGATTGAAATTCATTCGGGCTCTGCTACAGGTACGCTCGCTGGCACTTGTACGCTCAAGAATACCGGCAACAAGAACACTTTTGCAGAAAATTCCTGCGAAGTGACCGGCCTCAAGGGCATCGTAGATGAAATTTTCCTCGTGTTCAAGGGCTCTCAGGACTCCACGATGGCAATTAAGGCATGGGGCTTTGAAGGTAGCGGCACGACTCCTCCGGAACCGCAGAAACCGTATGGCGAAAAGGCTGTGACGCTCCCGGCAAAGATTGAAGCTGAACATTACGACATCCCGGGCGTTGGCCGCGGTGGCGATGTGGATTCTTACAGCGATAACGAAAAGGCAAACCAGGGCGATGCCAAGTTCCGCGAAGACCAGGGCGTTGACATTGTCGAAGGCGGTACGGGCATGGCGATTGGCTATACCGCTTCTGGCGAATGGCTCGAATATACGGTCGAAGTTCCGGAAGATGGCGATTATGCCATCAAGGCCTCGGCTTCTACTGGCATGGAAAGCGCAAGCTTCTGCTTCTTGGTCGACGGAAAGGCTATTGGCGATACCATTACGGTTCCGCAGACCGGTGAAGACTGGAGCGTCTATAAGGAATTTGACGGCGGCAAGGCGAAACTTACCAAGGGCACGCACGTGATTCGTCTCGTGATTACGGGCGACAATGTGAACGTGGACTGGTTCTCCCTTGGCGATGTGGAAAAGATGGGAATCAGGAACGCAGTGAGGTTCCAGACGAGCGGTTCCCGCGAATTCCGCGTGTATAGCGTGAGCGGCAAGCTGCTTGGCACTGTGGACCTCACCGGAAAGAAGGCTGGCGAAGCTCTCCAGAGTGCAGGTTTCAACAAGGGCGTTTACATGCTCAAGAGCGTTGACGGTCACAAGACTTTCATGACCTCTGTCGCAAGATAAAATTCATATAATTCCGAAACCAAATAACAGGAACACCTCGGGCATCCCGGGGTGTTTTTGCAAATGACTCGCAACTTTCCTAATCCCCCCCCATTACCAAAATGTCAATGATAAATATTTGGAAAAATGCCTTTTGGGCGTCTGGAGTTTCTAAATTCCATATTGGAAAGCCTTGCTGTTTTGCAGGCGAAAAATTTGGGATGTTTTTGAGTTTGCGATAGGCTATTGTTTACGGCCTTGTAGGGCGCCTGAAGCCCAAACGATCCTCCTAAACCACACACCCTAATGGCGCTGAATGGTGCCATTACGCCTCGGGACGAACGTTCCGAGGTGTTTTTAGTCCAAGCAAGCTTGGCCACGACGCTCGGCCTACGCATTTGTTTATTTTGCGGCTGCGGCATTGTCAAACTCATTACCAAATTGACAATGGAAAATTTTTCTGGGGGTGTAAAATGATTGCGCGAGGGGTATAAATTTAGAATGTACCCTCATGCAAAGGGCATGGGATAATTATGGGAGATATTTATGAAGTGTATGGGTGAAGTCCTGAAGATTGCTTCGTTTGGTTTGGCTTTTGCTATACCTGCTTTTGCCTCGACGGTCAACGTTGACGTGACCGAAGAACACCAGGTGATTCGCGGGTTTGGCGGCATGGTGCATAACCAGTGGCAGGGCGGTGGCGGCCTTTCCGAAGCCGATGCGAAGATTGCTTTTGGTACGGGCGATGGCACAATCGGCCTCAACACGCTCCGTATTCCGGTATACGCGAATTCCAGCGATTTTAATAAAGAAGTGCAGGCGGCAAAGTATGCCAAGAAGTATGCCGGCGATGACTTTATTTTGTATGCAACTCCGTGGACTTCTCCGTATGCAGGCAAAAACCAGCATATGGCTTCTTCGAACTACCAGAAGTATGTGGACCACCTGAATAGCTTTAATGATTACATGAAGAACCAGGGTGTTCCCCTGTACGCCATCTCCATCAGTAACGAACCGGACTGGTGCGGTGAATGGGCTTGCTGGAGCGCTGACGAAATTTACAACTTCACCAAGGGCTACGCCGATAAAATGCGCAAGAATGGCGCGAAGGTGATTTCGACGGAATCGTTCCGCTACGACAAGAATCTTTACAACAAGGTCTTGAACGATGCCAATGCCCTCAAGAACTGGGACATTCTCGGTGCGCACTTCTACGCAAGTGACCGAAGGACTGGGGACAACTTCTTCCAGTACAGCCTTGCTGACCAGAAGAAGGTCGAACGCTGGATGACGGAACACTACACCGAAAGCCAGGGAAGCGGTAACTACTGGCGCACGGTTACGAATACGGGTGACCAGGCGAACGCCAACAAGCGCGATACTGTGAACGCCATGGATGTGGCTTACGAAATTCACCGCGCCATGGTCGTAGGCAACTTCAATCAGTACACCTGGTGGTACATCCGTCGTTGCTATGGCCTGATTATGGAAAAGGACTTTGGCAACAAGCTCCAGATTCCGCAGAACGAAATCGGCAAGGTCTCGAAGCGCGGTTATGTGATGAGCCAGTTCGCACGCTTTGTCCGCCCGGGTGCGGTCCGCGTGGGTGCAACGGCAAATCCCGAAAAGGAAGTCTTTGCAAGTGCTTACAAGAGTGCCGATGGCGACTCCGTGATTGTGGTGCTCGTGAACCGCGACTACAAGAATAGCAAGACTGTAACCGTGAAGGTGCAAGGCGCCGATGTTCAGACCTTCCACATGTACACCACCAGCGAAGCAAAGAACGCCAAGGATGAAGGCGAAGTCGAGGTCAAGAATGGCTCCGTGACGATTACGATGGATGCTGGTAATGCAAGCAACAAGGACTGCATCGTGACGCTCGTGGGCGTTGGTACTCCGGCAGATCCTGTACCTCGCGAACCGTTTGGTGGCAAGGTCGCTGAAATCCCGGGCAAGGTTGAAGCCGAGAACTTCGACATTCCGGGTACGGGCAAGGGCAACAAGTCTTATAGCGAAAACGATTCCGAAGACCGTGGCGAAACCAACTACCGCGAAGGAACCGGCGTTGACATTTACAAGAAGGCTACTGGCTATGTGGTCGGCTATAACGAAGAAGGCGAATGGCTCGAATACTCCGTGAATGTGAAGGAAGCCGGTGATTACACAATGTTTGCTTCTGTCGCTACGAGCAATTCGACGTCCGGTTTCTCGCTCTCCTTGGATGGCGAAACGCTTGTGGAAAATGTCGCACTTTCGGGAACGAGCTTTGATGAATTTACGAAGGTCAAGGCCAACGTGACTCTCCCGGCTGGCGAACATATCCTCCGTATGACGGTGACGGGTTCCTGGTTCGATATCGACTACTTCAACTTTGCAAAGGGCAAGGATGCCGCCGATCCGGACGAAGCCACAATTGGTTTGCACGGTGCTGATTTGCGCCTGCCGACCGAAGCCGAAAATTACAGCGTCTTTGACGTGAATGGCGTGCTTGTCGGCAAGTTCGAAGCCATGACCAAGGCCGATGTCCAGCGCATGACTAAGAGCGTGGCGCGTCAGAATGGCATTTACTTTGTGAAGTCTCTCAAGTCCGGCAATGCTTACCGCATTTCTGTGACGAAATAATTTCATATTCCTAAAAGCGGGAGTCGAGCAATTGGCTTCCGTTTTTTTTAGAGTTTGTAAAAAGGAGATAAAAATGAGTGTGGAAATGAGTTTCAAAAAGCTTATGGGCATTGCAGGTGTTGCTGCTGGCCTCTCCATGTTCGCGGTAACGGGTGTAAATGCGGCTCCGGATCCGAACTTCCATATTTACATTGCTTACGGGCAGTCGAACATGGAAGGTAACGCTACGAACTTCGACAAAAATATCGATGGTAAGGAACATCCACGTGTCAAGATGTTCGCGACTACGTCTTGCTCGAATCTCGGTCGCCCGACGGTAGGTGAGATGTACCCGGCTGTTCCTCCGATGTTCAAGTGCAATCAGGGCCTTTCTGTGGCGGACTGGTTTGGGCGCCACATGGCGGACTCTCTCCCGGATGTGACCATCGGCATTATCCCGGTCGCTCAGGGCGGTACGAGTATCCGCTTGTTTGACCCGGACGACTACAAGAATTACCTCAATTCTGCCGAAAGCTGGCTGAAAAACGGCGCCAAGGCATACGGTGACGATGGCAATGCCATGGGCCGTATCATCGAGGTTGCAAAAAAGGCTCAGGAAAAGGGCGTCATCAAGGGTATCATCTTCCACCAGGGCGAAACCGATGGCGGCATGAGCAACTGGGAACAGATCGTCAAGAAGACTTACGAATACATGCTCAAGCAACTCGGCCTGAATGCCGAAGAGACCCCGTTTGTCGCCGGTGAAATGGTCGATGGCGGTTCTTGCGCTGGCTTTAGCAGCCGTGTGCGTGGACTTTCCAAGTACATCGCAAACTTTGGTGTTGCAAGCTCCAAGGGCTACGGCTCTAAGGGCGACGGTCTCCACTTTACCGTGGAAGGCTATCGCGGCATGGGCCTCCGTTACGCCCAGGAAATGCTCAAGCTCGTGAATGTGACTCCGGTGGACCCCGAACCGCAGGAACCGTTCAGCGGCAAGGCCATTGAAATTCCGGGCAAGGTTGAAGTCGAAGATTTTGACAAGCCGGGTAAGGGCCGTAACGAAGACGGTACGAGTAACGCCTCTTACAGTGACGAAGATTCCGAAAACCACGGTGATAGCGATTACCGCAAGGATACGGGCGTAGACTTGTACAAGGCGGGCGATGGCGTTGCTCTTGGCTATACGCAGACTGGCGAATGGCTCGAATACACGGTCGAAGTCAAGGCCGATGGCGAATACAACGTCGAAGCTAGCGTGGCCGCAGGCAATTCCACTTCTGCGTTCAAGCTCTACATGGATGACAAGGCTATTACGGATGAAATTTCCGTGCCGCAGACTGCTGACAATTCCTGGGATACCTACGAGACGATTACCGTCAAGGAAGGCGTCAAGCTCTCGGCTGGCAAGCACGTGCTCAAGCTCGAAATCACGGCTAACTACGTGAACATCGACTGGATCCAGTTCAGCGAACCGAAAAAGGCTGAACCGCCGAGCGCTATTGCAAAGGTCCGCTTTGACATGACCGAAGCCGAAAGCAGCTATAGCGTGTACAGCATGCAGGGCCAAAAGCTCGGAACGTTTACCGCAAGGGGAATGGCCGACGCTATGAACCTCGTCAAGACGGATGCCAACCTCCGCAAGCAGGCTCAGGGAGTGTTCTTCATCCGCAAAAATGGCGCCAAACTCATGAGCAAGAAGGTTGTAGTTTTCGAATAATTCTAGACTCCATGAAGGGTCCTGGCGGATGCTAGGACTCTTTTTTTACAAAATGCGGTTTTTGAGCGAATTTCGCAAATCATTGACAAAACGTCCATATTATATGGAGCCCTGCTGTGTTACAAAACGGCTTTTTTAGGGTAGATTCTTTATAGAAATTTTGGATTAAGGGATATAAAAATGAGCGTGGAAAGAGAATTGAAAAAAATCCTGGCCTATGCAGGTGTTGCTGCTGGGCTTTCTATGTTTGCGGTGGGGGCGAATGCGGCTCCGAACCCGAACTTCCATATTTACATTGCTTACGGGCAGTCCAACATGGCGGGCAACGGCGATATCGTACCGTCCGAGGACCAGGCAAATCCGCCCAAGAACTTTATCATGCTTGCTTCGCACAATGCAAATGCAAGCCAACGCAGCGGCAAGACGAATCAGTCTATCAAGACGGGCGAATGGTACCCGGCAATTCCTCCGATGTTCCATCCGTTCGAAAACCTCTCCCCGGCGGACTACTTTGGCCGCGCTATGGCCGATTCCTTGCCGGGCGTGACCGTGGGCATTATCCCGGTTGCCATCGGTGCTGTGAGCATCCGCGCCTTCGACAAGGATCAGTACGAAGCTTATTTCAGGGGCGATGGCAAGGACATCATGAACTGGGGCTGGCCCAAGGATTACGACAACAACCCTCCGGGACGCATTCTGGAACTTGCCAAGAAGGCAAAGGAAGTGGGCGTCATCAAGGGCTTCATCTTCCACCAGGGCGAAAGTGACGGTACCGATGCCAACTGGCGCAAGACCGTTTACAAGACCTACAAGGACGTGATTGATGCGCTTGGCTTGGACGAAAACGAAGTGCCGTTTGTGGCGGGCGAACTCCTCCAGGAAGGCCAGAACTGCTGCTCTAGCAAAAACGGCGGCATTGCCCAGCTCAAGCAAAATTTCAAGAAGTTCGGACTTGCCTCTTCCAAGGGCTTGCAGGGTAACGGCAAGGATCCGTACCATTTTGGTCGTGCGGGCGTGATTGAACTTGGCAAGCGCTACTGCTCCGAAATGCTCAAGCTTATCGACAAGACGATTGATCCGGATGCTCCGCCGGTAAACCTTGTGGACCCGAGCCAGTCTACGGTTCCGGATGAACCGCCCGAGGAATATGGCCCGTACACCGAAGCTATCGCTATCCCGGGCAAGGTGCAGGCTGAAAACTACAACAAGGGCGGTGCCGAAAAAGCCTACCATGACGAAAGCAAGGGTAACGAAGGCGGCAAACTCCGCAAGGATGACGTCGACATTTACCAGCCGAACATGGGTATTACCGTGGGCCACTGCCAGAAGGGCGAATGGCTCAAGTACACTGTGAATGTTGAAGCCGATGGCGACTACGGAATTACAGCCAATGTCGCTGGCGAAAACGGAACCGGTAGCTTTGTCCTCTACATCGATGACAAGAAGGTCGGTACGGAAATCGCAAACGAAGGCAAGGGCTTTGATACATTTACCGAAGTGGACGGTGGCAAGGCTACGCTCACCAAGGGCGAACACGAACTGAAGATTGAAATCACCAACGACTGGATCGATATCGACTATGTTGAGTTCAAGGAAATCAGCGCACAGCCGCCTATCGGACTTAAGAATATCCGCCTTAGCATGACCGAAGCCGAAAGCAACTATAGCGTGTTCGACATGCAGGGCATTAAGCTGAGTTCGTTTACCGCAAAGGGCATGAACGAAGCCATGAATCTAGTGAGGGAAAACGCAAAACTCCGTAAGCAGGCAAAGGGCGTGTTCTTTGTCCGCAAAAACGGAAGTAAATCTCTAACCAAGAAGGTGGTGATACATGAATAAAAACGAGTTGGTAATCGTAAAGCAAATTGCTTTCTTCTTTGTCGTCGCTGTTGCTCTTGGCTTCATCTACGGCTAATAAAATGAGAGAATAATACACGGGAAAAATTAGTGTGACTCCTATGGAGCCTCGGCGAATGCCGGGGCTCTTTTCGTATGGAGATGGAGATCGCGGCGCGTTATCAAGAATGCGCAATGGTCTGCATTTATAAAAAGTAATCGGTGGTTTGAATGCCTGTTGGTGTGTGAAAAAAAATGAAATTTTTAGAAAATGGTGAAATTTACGTGAAAAAGGTTTGAAAATACGTGGCTTTCACGTAATATTTAAACGTTGTCTGTAGTTTTGAATGTGGAAAAGCTGGTTTTGGGGTGTTTTTCAAAATTTCAGTAGCTGACAACTATACAAGATAAAAGAATCGCTCCGATGGACTCGGAGCGATTTGTAGTGTCTATAGGATGAATTATGAAATCAAATTTGATTTATTACTTCACGAAGCTTGCCGGAAGCGTGAACTGCTTGAGGAACGGCCAGCCAATGCTAGCGTCACCGTAGTCGTGACCACCGCCCTGCTTGGTGCAGAGCACGACCTTCGTGCCGTCCTTGCAGTTGGAGTATTCCTGGCAACCATTGGAGTTCTTGGTCGGAGAGCCTGTGCAGCCGTTCTTTTCGGCCCAGAACTTGAAGGTGCCTTCGGCGCCAAGGAAGTTCAAACCGTCGTTGAAGCCGCTATCGCCACCTTGGTAACGGCAGACCGGGTCATTCGTGCCGCGGAAGTTGATGACAGAAATCGGACGAGACATCTTGCATTGAGCACTGTTGGTCTTGTTCAAGTCCATAGCTGCTGGAGCAACTGCGGCGAAGACATCGGACATCATGCAAGCCACGTGGTTACTCATACCGCCACCCATCGAGAAGCCGGTAGCGTAGATGCGCTGCGGGTCGATGCAGGCGATTTCTTTGAGCTTATCAATCATTGCGTAAGAGAACTTGACGTCATCGTCGTTGGAGCAGCAGGGGCCGACGTTCCAGCCGTTACCCATTCCACCCGGTTTGCCAGTGCCGTCCGGATAAAGCGTGATTACGCCTTCGGGGTCAGTCTTGGCCTTGTACGGAGAACTGCCAAATTCGCCTGAACCGCTACCGCCAATCGGGTGGTAGTCAATAACGAGCGGTACGGGCTTGTCACCCTTGTAGGCGCTCGGCACGTGCATAATGAATGTACGTTTCTTGCCATCGACGGTCACGTCCATGTTCTGTCTATCTACGGGCTTTACCGTCTTGCCGGCGCAGTCAACGATGATTTGTTCAATCTTGGCGCTGCTAGAAGATTCTTCAACGCTAGAAGAAGAAACCTTTGCGGAAGAACTAGATTCAATCTTTTTGCTAGAACTGGACTGAGCACTAGCCTTGGCCATCTTGACGATGACGCCCGTTTCAACTTCGGCCTTAGCCTGGTAGGTGGCGTTCTGGTAGCCTTCCAGTGAGAACTGCAAGAACGGCAGCGGATCACCTTCCTTCATGAGGGTGACTGTCTTGCCTATCTGGTAGGTAGCGCGGTTTCCGTCGGCGTTAATGCGGAGGAACTTGGCGCCCTTAGCCATAGTCTTGTTCAAGTCGACCTGCATAAAGCCGTCGATGTTATGTTCCGTCTTGGAGGCGCAAACTTTGCCGAGTGCATCCATCACGGACACGGTAATCGTTTGGGCCTTTACGCCGGAAATGGTAATGATGTTGTTGCTGAAACCGATGAAAGCCTTGGCTACCATAGCGGAGTGCAAACCTGCTTTCTCGTTAGAGATTGTAAATGTACCGTCTGCACCTGATGTGGATTCTATACCCGCATAGTTGAACGATGTAATCTTGACGCCGGAAAGTGCTCGGCCCGAACCTTCTGAGGTGATTGTGCCATCGATACTCCAAGCGAAAGACAGAGAGCTAAGCGCTGCTACTGTACCTGCGAATGCCATGGATTTAAACATGGTCATAGCGACTCCTTTTTATAGTTAAACATTCCAAACTCTATTCATCCACCGGGTCCAACCAAATCCCCCGAACTTCGCTAGACCTGAACAAAATATAAATGGAAGTTCTTGGGGTGTTGTGAATTGGTGTTGTGAAAAATTATAAAGCGTTGTGAAAATTGCGAAAAGGAATTTTTACAAAAGAGGCGCGGTTTTCGACACATTTTCGGGGCCGTAATGGGGTGTTATTGATAAAAAATCCATAAAAAGGGCGTGCGATTGCGGGTTAAAACCATGTAAATGGGATAAATTATGATTGTTAATCTTATCTAGCCTTGGTTGGAAAAGGAGTGATTATGGGATTGTTTAGTAAAATGGCGAAGTCGGCTGTGGTTTTGGCCGCTTTTGCTGTAGTGAATAGTGCAGCCGTTAAGGTTAATAACCCGATCATGTATGTCGATAGCCCGGACCCTTCCATTGTCCGTGTTGACGATGCTTATTACATGGTCACGACGACCATGCACTTTGCGCCTGGCGTGCCTGTTTTCAAGAGCACGGATTTGGCGCAGTGGCGTACTGTGGGTTATGCCTACCAGACGCTTGCCAACAATGACCAGCAGAATTTGAATGGCGGCAAGGATGCCTACGGTAAGGGCTCCTGGGCATCGAGCATCCGCTACCACAAGGGATTTTTCTACGTGCTGACCCCGTCTTACACGACGGGCAAAACTCATTTGTACAAGACCGCCGATGTGGAAAGTGGCCAGTGGTCCGAAGTGCAGCTCCCGTTCTACCATGACCCTTCTTTGTTCTTTGATGACGATGGCACCGTGTGGGTGTTCTACGGCAGTGGTGACCAGATTAGCTACGTGCAGTTGAACGACGATGCTAGCGGCGTGAAGGCTGGTGGCCGTAGCGGTAAGCTCGGCGGCGTGAGCGTGAACCAGGCGACCGGCAAGAGCGGCTATATCGTGCAGCAGGAAGGCTCGCACATGGAAAAGGTAAACGGCGAATACTATCTGTTCACGATTTCTTGGCCGAACGGTTCCTGCCGTACCGAAGTGGTTTACCGTTCTAAGAACCTCTTGAGTGGATATACAGGAAGAGTTTTCCTCTCTGATAACGGTGTTGCGCAGGGTGGCATTTTCGATACTCCCGATGGCAAGTGGTATGCGCTTTTGTTCCGCGATTCCGGCCCGGTTGGCCGTATGTCGCACTTGGTGACGATGGAATGGAAAGACGGTTGGCCAGTGCCTACGAGCGGCTCCAAGGCCCCTTCGACAATCGACTTGCCGGAATCTCCGCTCCCGGGCTACGGCATGGTCACGAGTGACGATTTTGAATCTGGCGAACTTGCTCTCGAATGGCAGTTCAACCATAACCCCGATAACAAAAACTGGAGCTTGTCTGCAAATCCGGGATTTTTCCGCATTACCACGGGCCGCACGGATAGCCGTGTCGTGAATGCAAAGAACACTTTGACACAGCGTTCCTTTGGCCCTAAGAGTTCTGGCCGTACGCTTGTTGACGGCAAGGGCATGAAGGATGGAGACATGGCGGGCCTCGTTGCTTTGCAGGATGACAAGGGCTTTGTCGCGCTTGCTAAAGATGGCGGTAACTACAAGGTTGTGATGTACAGCGGAAACAAGGATGGCGAAAGACTTGTAACAAGTGAAAATCTTTCGGACTCCAAGGTTTATCTGCGAATCGATTTTGACTTGCCGATTGACCGTGGTACTGCATATTTCTATTACAGCACCGATGGTAGCTCTTGGAAAAAGATTGGCAACGATGTGAAGCTCAATTATGACCTCCACATGTTCGTGGGCGTGCGCTGGGGCCTCTTCAACTTTGCAACCAAGCAGGCGGGCGGCTATGCAGACTTCGACTGGTTCAAGGTCGGTACCGATGTGAACGATGAAATTTATCTCGACGGCGCTGGTTCTGAACCTGTTCCGCAGACTCCGTTCTGTGCTGCAGGCGAAAACTGCCCTGCAAATGCAATCCCGGGCAAGATTGAAGCTGAAAACTTTGACGTGCCGGGCAAGGGCAAGGATGGTTCCTCTTACTATGATGGCGATTCCGAAAACCATGGCGATAGCGACTACCGCAAGGGCACGGGCGTTGACCTTTACAAGAAGGCAACTGGCGTCATTGTGGGCTACAACAGCGAAGGCGACTGGCTCGAATATACCGTGAACGTAAAGGAAGCGGGAGATTACACCATGTTTGCGGCTGTCGCAGCAGCGGGCAACACCTCGAGCTTCAAGCTCTCCTTGGATGGCAAGGACATTACTGAAGAACTCTCTGTGCCGGCGGCAAGTTCTGGCGAAGAAAATTATGACGATTATAACAAGGTAAAAGCAAACGTAAAACTCCCGGAAGGCGAACATGTACTCCGCTTCACGGTTGTTGGCTCTTGGCTTGATATCGACTACTTTACGTTCGTGAAGGGTGCGGATGCTAAGGATCCGGAAGAGACGATCGGCATCACAAAGGGCATTCGCTATAATGTGCAGGGCGTGCAGACTTACGGCGTCTACGGCTTGAACGGTAAGTTCATCGGTCGCGTTGATGCATCCAACAACTTCGATGTGCGTAGCAAGGTGAACAGCCTCGTGAAGGAAAGCGGCGTGTACCTCGTCAAGTCCCTCACCACCGGCACCACCCACCGCCTCTCCGTAACAAAGTAATTCTTCATATTAATTCATAGTTCCTCAAACACCCCCAAGGGCTGGAAGCGCATATTGAAAACGAAGTTTTCAAATATGCATTTCCAGCCCGTTTTGTGTTCTGTAAACACCCCCAAGGTCAGGATGCACACGCTGAAATACGCAAGTATTTTTAAGCGTGTATATCCTGACCGTTTTTGTGTTCTGTAAACACCCCTATTACACATTTTATCCCCTCAACCCATTGTCAAAACCGCAATGGAAAATGTTTACCGCTAAGTGATAATCGCCAATCCAAAAGGTATTTTCTTCATAGGTAAAATGGGAAATAAACCTCAAGGAGTAAGAGGTATGTTTGGTAAAATTTTTAAGAAGGCGCATTGCGTCCTTTCTCTTGCCGTATTGGCGAGTCTCACTACATTTTCATTTGCAGACAACATTAATGTGAACGGCACGAACCGTACCATGAATGTGTATGCGCCGAAAAATATTGAAAAGGGCCGCCCGCTCATCATCCAGATGCACGGTATGAATCAGGATGCCCCGTATCAGCAGAACGCCGCCAAGTGGGAGCCGATTGCCGATACCGCACGATTTGTGGTCGTGTTCCCGAACGGTCAAAACAAGGCCTGGGACATCGGTGGCGACAAGGACATCAATTTCCTCAAGGCGATTATCAACGAAATGTACAACAAGTACGGCATTGACAAAAATCGAGTGTATGTTTCGGGATTCTCGATGGGCGGCATGATGAGCTACCATGCGGCAAACAAGATGGGCGATATGATTGCTGCCATTGCCCCGGTTTCTGGTGGCGGTGGGGTGAATTCTCCCAAGCGCGCCATGCCGATTATGCATACCCACGGCACTTCCGATGACGTGGTAAATTACAACAGCACCGTGAATACCCTCAAGGGCTGGGTCTCTGCGCAAAAATGCTCTTCAAGTTCCAAAGTCACAAAGCCGTATCCATCAAGCAAGCCGGGTTCTGCCGCCTCTCTCGAAGTCTGGAGCGGCTGCAAGGATAACGTCGAAGTCCGCTTGCTCACCATTGCAGGCAAGGGCCACTGGTATTCCATGGACGAGGCGGTCAGTGTCAACACGAGCGTTGAAATCTGGAATTTCGTCAAGAATTATTCGCTGGACGGCTCTTCGCTTCTGCCGCCGATTGAAGTCCCGACCGACCGCGACAGCATTTTTAACGGTGGCTTCGATTCGACCGACGTGGCCTGGACTTTACAGACTCACGGCAGTGCTGCTGCTACAGGTGACGTGAAAAATGGCAAGTATCAGCTTGACATTTCTGCCATTGGCACGGAAAATTACCAGGTGCAGGTGATTCAGCATGACTTGCATCTCGAAAAAGGCCAGTGGTACGAAGTGAGTTTTGAAGCTAGCGCTGGCGCCTCTCGCACGCTCGAAGTAAACGTGGAACAGCACGTCGATCCGTGGGCAAGCTACCTCACCGAAAAGAAGAATTTTGAAATCGGCAAGGAATCCAAGAAGTATTCTTTCCAGTTCCAGATGACCGCCGCCACCGACAAGGATTCACGCTTGAGCTTCAATGCGGGCGCCTCGACAGGCACGCTCACGCTTGATAATGTCACGCTCAAGAAAATTGCGGAACCGGACCCGGGAACAATTGCGTTAGCGCCATCTCTCCGCCTCAAAACGGCAAGCGGCAAGTTCGGTGTCTATAACCTCGCGGGCAAACGCCTCGGATTTGTCGAAATCATCGAAAACGACGTGCCGAATCTGCAAAAAGCGATGAAAAATGCAGGCTATGGCAAGGGCGTTTACATCTTGCGTGATAAAGCCCGTTCATTCATGATGCCCGTGGACCGGTAAAAGGCTAAAAAGTTTCGTTCTCTCTCACCAAGAGCGCTCCCTGGCTTCGGGGACGCTCTTTTTTTACATCTCTCAATAACTAACCACTAGAAACCAATGACTCTTGACTAATAAATAATAACTAATTATCCATCGTGGATAAAATGTCAAAGGAACATGTGTAATTCCTTTAATTTTTTTGTTTTTTAGGGGGTATTTTTAGTTTGGGGATGATTAATACTTAGGATACAGGAGTGCTTATGTTTGGTTTGAACAAGAAAAATGGTCGCAAGTTTGGAGTGCTAGCTTCTTTGGCTTTAGCGGGATTGGTTTCCCAGGCCTTTGCGCATCCGGATAGCTTGGTGCTTACGCCCCCGCTCGGGTGGAACAGCTGGAACGTTTTCCACGAAAACATCAACGAAAAGCAGATTCAGGAAATTGCCGACGCGATGGTCAATTCCGGCCTGAAGGATGCGGGCTACATCTACCTGAACCTAGACGATAACTGGATGGACACCAAGCGCGATGCCCAGGGCAACCTCCAGAACAACCCGAAGACTTTCCCGAGTGGCATGAAGGCCATCGCTGATTACGTGCATAAGAAGGGCCTGAAGTTCGGCCTTTACGGCGACCGTGGCAAACGCACCTGCCACCATTACAATAGCAACTGGCAAAGCGAAAGTGGTTCCAACGGCCACGAAGAACAGGATGCCAAGAAGCTCGCCGAATGGGGCGTTGATTACTGGAAGTACGATAACTGCGACTCGGATCCGAGAACGCAGGAAAAAGATTACACTGCAATGTCCAACGCTCTCCGCAATTCCGGACGCGACATCGTGTTCAGCATTTGCATGTGGGAATACAAGGACTGGATGCCGAAAATTGCTAACCTCTGGCGCACCACTTTCGACATTGGTCCCGAATGGATTTCGACTTCGTGGTACCGCGGCGTCTACGAAATTATCGATGCGAACAACAAGTATTGGCAGATTGCAAAGCCCGGTCACTGGAATGACCCGGACATGCTCGAAGTGGGTAACAGAGGCCTCTCTTACGAGGAACAGCGCTCCCAGATGACGATGTGGTCCATCATGGCTGCTCCCATCATGATCAGTTCCGATGTGCGCAACATGAGCAACGAGACTAAGGAACTCTACCTGAACAAGGACATGATTGCCATTAACCAGGACTCCTTGGGCGTTCAGGGCCACCGCATTTCTGACAAGAATGGCAAGCAGGTTTGGACCAAGCCTTTGAAAAATGGCGATATCGCCGTGGCGCTTCTCAACAATAACAATTCTACCCAGACCGTCGAATGCAACTTTAAAGACATTGGCGTAGAAGGCGAAGTAGAAGTCCGCGATGCCTGGAAAAAGAAGGATTTGGGACCGGTCTCTAGTGTTTCTATTGAACTCCCGGCTCATGGTTCTGCACTGCTCCGCTTGGTTTTAAAGCCGGTTCCGCGCGAACCGTTCAAGGGCAAGCCTCTTGACATTCCGGGTAAGATCGAAGTGGAAGATTTCGATGTGAACGGCGTGGGTCAGGGCAACACCACTTACAACGAAAGCGATACAGAAAATCACGGCGATTCCGATTACCGCCCGGGTACTGGCGTGGACCTTTACAAGAAGGCTACCGGTGTCATTGTTGGCTACAACCAGGCAGGCGAATGGCTTGAATACACCGTGAACGTTGCCGCATCTGGAAAATACACCATGAAGGCTTCCGTGGCTTCGGCCAATAGCACTTCGAGCTTCAAGCTCTCCATGGATGGCAAGGACATTACTGATGAAATCCCGGTTCCTGCTGCAACTGAGGGCGAAGACAATTATGACGAATACAACGAGGTCAAGGCCGACGTGAACTTGACCGAGGGTGAACACATTCTCCGCTTTACTGTAACCGGCGACTGGATGGATATTGACTACATCGAGTTCGTTGATGAAAAGGTTGGGCTTGCAAAAACTCGTCTCACGTCGTTTGAATCCGAGAATTCCTACAACGTGTTCAGCGCAACGGGTAAGCACCTCGGCCGCGTGGACTTGAACGGCGCAAGCATGTCGCAGGCGCTCAAGAACGCTGGGTATGCACGTGGCACGTACATGGTGCGCTCTGTCAAGGGTAACCAAATCCAGCGTGTGAACGTTCGCTAAATAGCACTTTGCGTTGTATCCCCGGCCTTTGTGCCGGGGCAGCATTGAGATTTCTCCTCACAAACACATTCAAAATGCCTCGCGCTTCCGCGAGGCATTTTGTGTAATTCCTAACTCTAAAAAAGAATATTCCACCCTCTCATAGCTATGGATAAACAGTCCACAATATCTTCCTCAAAACCATAAAAAAATAAGCTTTTCGAGAATAATTTTAAAGTGTTGTTAGGGCAAACTATGTTTGGTTTTTAAACGTGAGGTTAGGTATGAGCTTCCAAAAAATTGGCCATCTTATCGCAGTCTCAGCACTCTTCCTTGGTGCAACTGTTGCTACAGCCGCTGATCAGGCTACATTCTATGTCGCTCCCAATGGTAGCGATTCCAACAAGGGTACCGAAGAGGCCCCGTTCAAGACCATTACGCAGGCACAAAAGGCTGTGCGCGCCATCAACGGCACCATGACGGGCGATATTTCGGTCATTCTCCGTGGCGGTACCTACCAGCTTTCGTCTACGGTCAATTTTACTGAGGCTGATGGCGGTAAGGATGGTTTCTACGTCCGCTATAAAGCCTATCCGAACGAAACTCCGCTTATTACGGGCGGTATCCCGATGTCTGGCTGGACGATTCACGATGAAAAGAACAATATCTGGAAGGTCGAAGGTGTCGATGCCCGTTTCCGCCAGATGTACGTGAACGGCAAAAAGGCAATTCGCGCGCGTATGCCGAACTTGCTCGATAACGGCGACCATAACTTCTTCCGCTTGAACAAAGTGGACTCTGCCGGCAGCGCCTTCCTCGTCAACAACAGCGATATTGGCGAAGCCAACTGGAAGAACTTGAACAAAGTTGAAATCCACTTGATGATTGCCTGGGCCGAAAGCATTTTGCGCCTTGAATCGGCTACAAAGAACGGCAATGTCACAAAGCTTGAACCGCGCGACCCTGAAAGAACAAAGCTCTTTAAGCGCAAATACCCGATGCTTGGCACGGCTTTCATGAGCAATCCGCCGAAGCAGCAGGTCTACTACCTTGAAAATGCTTACGAATTTATCGACCAACCGGGCGAATGGTACTTGGACGAATCGACCGGTACGCTTTATTACAAGGCCCGCGCAGGCGAAAACATGGCGACCGCAAATGTCGTCGTTCCGCGCGTCAATACGCTCTTCAGCATTCTCGGTAAGGATACTAAGAACAAAGTTGGTTACATGTCTTTTGAAGGCATAACCTTTGCAAACTCCAATTTCTTGCGTCCGAGCGAAGAAGGCTTCCTGGATTTGCAGGCAAGTATGTTCAACATTGACGTGCTCCCGGAAAATGGCCGCCTCGGCAGCAATAAGTTCCTCCTCTGGCGTCCGGATGCTGGTTTCCGCGTCGAAAATGCGCACCATTTCAAAATCAAGAATTGCACGTTCACGCAGATGGCTGCAACTGGTCTTGACTTTGTCTCTGGTACAAATGATGACGTGATTGAAGGCAACGTATTCTATGAAATCGGCGGCTGCGGCATTATGCTCGGCAAGTTCTCTCAAGACTCCACGACCGAAATTCACATCCCGTACAATCCGACCGACAAGGAAGAAATCAGTACCCGCGATACAATCCGTTACAACCTCGTGACAAACGTTACCAACGAACATCAGGGTGCTGTGGGTATTGCCGCTGGCTATCCGCGTTATGTCGTCATCGAAAATAACGAAGTGTCTTATACAAACTATTCCGGTATCTCTGTGGGCTATGGTTGGACCAAGCAGCAGACAGCCATGACGAACAACAAAATTAATAAGAACAACATCCACCACATTGCCCGTTTGCTTTGCGACTCCGGTCCGATTTATACATTGAGTAACCAGGGCACGGGTAGCGAAATCAAGGAAAACTACATCCATGATATGTCCCAGTCCAAGTGGTCGGATTACTGGATTTTGCCGATTTATCTTGACGAAGGCTCTAGTGGCTTTGCTGTCGAAAACAACTCTTACAAAAACGCTCCGAGCGGCGTTGGCCGTAACGCTCCGGGTCAGTTTACCGAAAAGAACAACAATGGCTACATCGCTTCTGTTGCCGAAGCTGCTGGCCTTCAGGGCGAATTCAAGAACATCGGGGATCGCATCAACACTATCCCGCTTCCGGATTTCTCCAACGTGGTTCCGCAGGCTCCGTTTGTCGAAAACATGACAATCCCGGGCACCATCGAAATGGAAAACTACGATGAAGGTGGCCAGAGCGTTTCCTTCAACGATAAGGACTTTGTGAACGAAGGCGGCGTCTACCGCGAAGATGGCGTGGACATCACTCAGATTGATTCTACCGACAAGACTAAGGGCTACGCTGTGGGTTACACGCAAGCTGGCGAATGGATGGAATACACCGTGAATGTCACAGCTGGTGAATACGTGTTCCTTGCAAACGTGGCTACCGGTCTCGAAGGCTCTAGCTTCCAGCTCTTCATGGATGGCAAGGCTATCAGCGATACGATTGTTGCCCCGAAGGGCGAAGACTGGAATACTTACGGCACGGTTGAAGGTAAGACCACCGCTCTTGAAGCTGGTGAACATGTGCTTCGTGTGGCCATCACGGGTGCTTACTTGAACATCGACTGGATCAAGTTCGGCAAGTCCAAGGATGAAATCATTTCCATCAAGCCGAGCGTCCGTTACGGTTTGAACATGGATATCTCTCGCAGTTCCACGCTGAACGTGTTTGATGTCCGTGGTCAGCACATGGGCGTCATCCGCGTGATGGGCATGCCGACAACGAGCTCTGTAATGCAGGCTATGCATGCAAAGAACTTCAAGTCTGGTGTCTACTTTGTCCAGAGCGTGAACAAGGCATTTGGCAAAATGATTCAGGTAAAATAATTTTGGAGTGGGATGACTATGAAACTTACAAATAAACTTTTGCTCGCGTTTGGACTTGGTTTTGCGTCCAATGCGCTTGCTGAAAATCCGATTATCCAGACGTACTATTCGCCGGACCCGGCTCCGGTCGTGTTTGGCGATACCGTTTGCGTGTACACGGGAAACGACGAAGGCGGTTCCTTCTTTACCATGCACGGTTGGCGCGTCTCTTGCACCACCGATATGGTGAACTGGACCGATATGGGCGAACTCATCCTCACGAATGAAAGCTTTGGTGGCAATGCCAAGAAAAACGGTGACTGGGCTGCTCAAGTTGTTCGTCGCAATGGCAAGTATTACTACTACGTGACTGTAGAATCGACTCGCGGTGGCCGCGCTATCAACGTTGCCGTGGCCGACAAGCCCGAAGGCCCGTTCAAGGATGCGCGCAATGGACAGCATCTCGCTGGCCCAAACTGGGATTACATTGACCCGACCGTTTGGATTGACGATGATGGCCAGGCTTGGCTCTACTGGGGTAACCCGAAGCTCTATTACGCCAAGCTCAAAGAAAACATGATTGAGTTCGATGGCGACATCAAGGTGACGGACATGAGTCGTGGCTTCTCTCCGAGCGGAAACTCCGTTTACACTGAAGGTCCGTGGATTCACAAGCGCGATAAGAAGTATTACATGATTTACGCTTCCCATGGCGTGCCCGAAAAGATTTCATATTCGACAAGTGATTCTCCGACGGGTCCGTGGAAGTGGGGCGGCGTCATCATGGATCAGGGCAACGGGACTGCGTTCACAAACCATTCCGGTCTCATTGACTTCAAGGGCCGTAGCTTCTTCTTCTATCACAACCAGAAGAACGTGAGTGGCGGTGGCTATAGCCGTTCTACTGCGGTTGAAGAATTTACCTGGAATGCTGACGGTTCGATTCCGACCATCAAGTCTACGAATGATGGCGTCAAGAAACCGATTAAGAACCTTGACCCGTTCACGCGCGTTGAAGCCGAAACGAAGTCTTGGGTCGGTGGCATCAACGTCGACAAGAGCGGTGGATACACCATCATCAAGCATGTGGCAAAGCAGGGCGATAATGTCTACCTTACCAACATGGGCTCGAACTTCTATACAAAGGTTCGCTCCGTGGATATGGGTGATGGCGCAGACCGCATCATCGTTTGCACGAGAGGTAATGGCGGTAAGATTGAACTCCACGCCAAGTCCGAAACAGGTGCAACGCTTGCAACGATGAATATTCCGGCAAGTTCTAGCTGGCAAGAAAACACCTTCGACTTGAAGGATGCTGCAGGCGTTGAAGACTTGTTCTTTGTTGTCAAGCAGGGTGGTTTCGATTTCGACTATTGGTACATGGAAAGCGAAAAGACTGCTGTTCCGCAGACCCCGTTTAAGGAAGTCGCATCTGCAATCCCAGGCAAGATTGAAGCAGAAGATTACGATGTCGGTGGTCACAACAAGGCCTTCTACGATAACGACCGCGAAAACAAGGGCGGCGCCTATCGCGAAGACGAAGTGGACATCGTGCAGATTGATTCTACGGACAAGTCTAAGGGCTACGCTCTCGGTTACACCGAAGATGGCGAATGGGTGGAATATACCATCAATAACCAGCTTGCTTCGGAATACACCATTGTATTGAACATGGCTACGGCATCTGATGATGTCGGCGTCCAGTTCTTCATTGACGACAAGGAAATTACCGATGTCATCAAGGCCGAAAAGGGCGAAGATTGGGATCATTATTCTACGGTTGAAGCAAAGACCAAGGAAATCCCGAAGGGCGAACATGTACTCAGAATGCAGATTGTCGGGAACTTCGTGAACGTAGACTGGTTCAAATTCTGCATGGGCTTTGATTGCGAAGAAAGCTCGATTGCTCTCCCGAAATCTCGCGTGGAACTCCAGATTCCTAAAAAGATTTACGCAGTCTTTGGCATGACGGGCAAGTTCCTCGGCAATGTTGAAGTGAACGGTCAGAGCGTTGCAAAGTCCATCCGCGCCGCAGGCTTTGTGCCGGGTGTGTACATGGTCCGCAGCGTTGGTCAGTCCAAGACCTTCCGCGTCCTCGTGAAGTGACACAGAAAGTGTCATCCTGAACCCGTTAGCGACCACGTCATCCTGAGCGAAGCGAAGGATCCAGTAACATTCCAAAATGGCGACCTCCGGGCCGCCATTTTTTTGTCATAAAAAGTCCTGACATCTCGAATTAGAACATTCCAAATCGCAATAAATAAAAACTTTCCTGCGCGTTCGACCTTTGATAAAATGTCCACAGAACCTTGTTTTAGAGGTGAAAAAAAATTCGTTTTTGGGGGTATCTTTGAATTAGGAATATGATAAGGGAGGACTTATGAACTTTGGTTCTAGTTTGTCTTTGGTTTTGTCTGCTGGACTATTGTCCGCAGTATCTTTGTTTGCCCAGCCCAACGATGAATGGAATGGCAAGCCAAGAATTTTTGGTGTGAATAGGTTGAATCCGCACGTGACTTCGATGCCATATACGACAGTCGAAGAAGCTGTGAAGGGCGACCGTCACGCTTCGGAATGGTACCAGACGCTTTCGGGCGAATGGAGATTTTACCATGTCGATAAGCCTAGCCAGCGTAACAATGATTTCTACAAGGACAACTATGATGTTTCCAAGTGGGATAAAATCAAGGTTCCGAGTTCTTGGCAGCTTTTAGGCTATGACCATCCGATTTATACCAACGTTATTTATCCGTGGTCCCAGAATAACCGCGTTTCTGCGCCTTATGCCCCGACAGACTTTAACCCGGTCGGCCATTATCGCCGCAACTTTACGGTTCCCGAAAGCTGGAACGGCAAGCGCATCCGTTTGCATTTCGAAGGCGTTGAATCCGCTTATTACGTATGGGTGAACGGCAATTACGTTGGCTATAGTGAAGATACTTTCACGGGCCATGAATTTGATATCAACAAGTACCTCCGCAAGGGCGAGAATAACATTTCCGTACAGGTGTTCCGCTGGTGCGACGGCTCCTGGCTCGAAGACCAGGACTTTATCCGTCTTTCTGGCATTATGCGTGACGTTTATATTTACGCAGTGCCTGAGGTCCACATTCAGGACTTCCAGATTGATGCTACTCTCACGAATAATTATAAAGATGGCCTCTTGAAGACGACCGTTTGGGTCTATAATTCTACAGGTAAGCAGTCTGGCGAATACACTGTCGAGCTTTCCTTGTACGATGCTTCCGGTGCCGAAGTCATCAAGCCCTCTGCCCAGAAGGTTTCTGGCATTGGTGCTGCTGGTGAAAAGAGCGTGCATTTCGATCTCCCGCTTTCTTCTCCGAAGCGCTGGTCTGCCGAAACTCCGGACCTCTATTCCGCAGTGCTCACGTTCAAGGACGGGTCCGGCAAGATTATCCAGGTTGAAAGTAACAAGATTGGCTTCCGCAAGATTGAAATCAAGAAAGAAAACGGCGCTCCGCGTTTGCTCGTGAACGGCATGCCGGTGAAGTTCCACGGTGTTGACCGCCACGAACTCGATCCGGATGATGGCCGTGCAGTCACTTACGACCGCATGGAAAAAGACGTGATTCTCATGAAGCGTTTCAATATCAATGCGCTCCGCATGTCCCATTACCCGAACAACCCGGTGATGTATGATTTGTGCGACAAGTATGGTATCTACGTGATTGACGAAGCGAACGTCGAAAGCCATGGCGCCAACAACGACCTTCCGAAAAATAGCGACGACTGGCGCGCCCCCGCTGTGGACCGCATGAATTCCATGGTGCAGCGCGACAAGAACCATCCGTCCATTATTCTCTGGTCCCTCGGTAACGAAGCGGGTAACGGTAATGTGTTTGCCTCGGAACGTGAACGCGCCCACCAGATTGACTCCACTCGCTTTGTGCATTACGAAGGCGACTGGAACAACGCCGATGTGAACAGCTGGATGTACTTCGGTCCGGATGCAATTCAAAATTATAGGGATGCTAACAAGCCGATTATGTTGTGCGAATACGAGCACGCTATGGGCAACTCCGTGGGTGATTTGCAGGAATACATGGATGCCTTCTATGGCAACCCGCGTGCTTTCGGTGGCTTCATTTGGGACTTCATCGACCAGGGTCTCCGTCACAAGGGAACTCCGTACTTCGAATTTGGTGGCATGTGGGGCGACTGGCAGAACGACGACAACTTCTGTGCAAACGGCCTTGTGTTCCCCGATCGTAAAATCCAGCCGGAAATGTGGGAAGTCAAGTACCAGTACAGTCAAGTTCGCGTCCACAACGTAGACGCCGCAAAGGGCAAGATTGAAATTGAAAGCCGCTACCTCTACAAGAATCTTGGCGACTTCCTCGATGCCTTCTGGCAGATCAAGGAAAACGGTAAGGTGATTAAGGAAGGCAAGATTGACGGTTCCCAGATGAACATCGGTCCGAACCAGAAGAAAACCGTAACGATTGACATGCCAAAGATTGAAACGACAGTCGGTGCCGAGTACTTCCTGGATATCGATTTCCGCCTCAAAAAAGATGAACTCTGGGCTAAGGCGGGCTACAGCATCGGTCATGAACAGTTCGGCATTGATTTAGGCCAGCTCTGGTCTACTGAAATTGATGTGAGCACCATGGAGGCCCACAAGGTCACTAAGAACAATGGTCTCACGATTGAAGGCTCTGATTTCAAGATTAAGTTTGACGAAAAGTCCGGTACGCTTGCAAGCTACGTTCTTGATGGCGATACGATTATCAAGAACGGCGGCCGTCCGAACTTCTGGCGCGCCCCGATTGATAACGACAAGGGCTTCAACATGGAACGCGGCCATGGCGAATGGCGCAAGGCAAGCAACAACCGCTCTGTCACTTCCGAAGTCAAGGAAGTTTCCGCTCGCGAAACGCAGGTGACGTTCAATTTCGGTTTCCCGGATGTCGGCAGCACCCGCATGAAGCTTACGTACACGGTTTACGGCAGTGGCGATATCGTTGTGGAATACACGCTCAACCCGGATGGCACCAAGAGCTATTTGCCGAACGTGGGTACGCTCTTCACGGTTCCGGGCGGCTATGAAAAGGTCCGTTACTTTGGACGTGGCCCGGACGAAAACTACATCGGCCGTAACCGCGGTAGCTTTATGGGACTTTATTCGACGTATGCAGACTCTATGACCGTCATGTACATGGAAATTGGCGAAACGGGCCAGCGCACCGATGTCAAGTGGGCTACGCTTACAAACGAAAAGACCGGCAAGGGCCTTATGATTGTGGGTAACCCGCGCATGGAATTCAGCGCCCAGCACTACACTCCGGAACAGCTCACCAATGTGAAGCTGCCGTGGGAACTCAAGCGCGACAAGGATATCACGCTCCGCGTGGACTTGCACCAGATGGGTGTCGGTGGCATCAACTCCTGGGGAGCCGAACCGCTCAACGCTTACCGCCTGAATGCCAATCGCGAATACTCTCACAAGTTCCGCATAGCTCCGATTCGTAAGCAGTTGAACGATCCGACAGAATACTCGCTGCTTGGTTTCAAGAACTTTGGCTGGAACAAGGAAATTCCACCTGCTAAGTACGGCCTGGATGAAATCAATAAGATTTACGAAAATCAGCCGGATAAGGACATTACGGAAGGTGCAAATCCTGATACGGAAGGGCTTATTCCTGTAGCGCTCCCGGGCAAGATTCGTGACCTCTCTGTCGCAGAAAAGAACTACAATGTCTTTGATGCTCAGGGCAAGAAGGTCGGTGCATTTACGACTCGCGGTGTCGAGGACCTCCATGCGATTACATCTGGACTTGTGAAGAACTCCGGCGTGTATATCGTGAAGTCTCAAAACGGCGGCCAAGCTTTCCGCATCACCGTTAAGAAGTAAGAAATAATCGATTGAAGAACTGTCATCGCGAGGCTTCCAACAGCGCCCCGCGATGACTTTTTTATTATGTCACCCCGCACTTGTTGCGGGGTCACCTTCTTGAGACTTTTTTGATGTCACCCCGGATTTATTCCGGGGTCACCATTTAAGAAGATCCAGTGAAATTTTTTATAGAAAATGCATTGATAAAAAATCAATGAGAAGAATTCTAAACCTATATGAAAACCCCTCTCCGAGGGGTATTTTTTATAAGGGAAAAGAATACAGTGTGTTTTGGTTATGAGGAGAATACTATGTTTAAAACAAAGAAATCTTTAGCAAGCCGAATCCTTGGTACTGCAGCGCTTGTTTGCGCTGTCGGCTTTACAAGCACTTTTGCAACAACGGACAATCCGCTTACGCTTTGGTATAATAGCGATGCTGGTTCTGAATTCACGAACGCGCTTCCGATTGGTAACGGCTACATGGGTGGCCTTATTTACGGTGGTGTTGAAAAGGATTACATCGGCCTTAACGAAAGTACGGTTTGGTCGGGCGGCCCTGGCGACAACAATAAGCAGGGTGCTGCAAACCACTTGAAAGATGCCCGTGATGCCTTGTGGCGTGGCGACTATCGCACGGCAGAATCCATCGTGAGCCAGTACATGATTGGACCGGGGCCTGCAAGTTTCCAGCCGGTGGGCGATCTTGTGATTTCTACTTCGCACAAGGGTTCTTCCAATTACCGCCGTGAACTTGATCTTAAGACTGCAATCGCAAAGACAACCTACACGGTGGGCGGCGTCAAGCATACCCGTGAATATTTCGCTAGCTACCCGGACCATGTGATTGTCGTTCATTTGTCTGCGGACAAGGATGGCTCGGTGAGTTTTGGTGCAACCATGACCACGCCGCATCGCAATAATAAAATGTCGAACAGCGGCAACACGCTCATTTACGATGTTACCGTCAATTCCATCAAGTTTCAGAATCGCTTGACTGTTGTTACCGATGGCGGCAAGGTCAGCGTCGTAAACGGCAACATCAATGTCGAAGGTGCAAACAGCGCAACGCTTATCCTCACGACCGCTACAAACTTCAAGTCCTATAACGATGTGAGCGGTGATCCGGGTGCCATCGCTTCCGATATCATGTCGAAAGTTGCTAAGAAGTCCTATGAAGATTTGCTTGCAGCACATCTCAAGGATTACCAGACCATTTTCAACCGCGTTAAGCTCGACCTTGGCACGGCTGACAAGAGCGCAGGCGACATCACCTCCACTCGCGTGAAAAATTTCAATTCCACAAATGACCCGTCTCTTGTAGAGCTTCATTACCAATATGGTCGTTACTTGCTCATCGCAAGCTCCCGTAAGGGTGGCCAGCCGGCCAACTTGCAGGGCATCTGGAACAAGGACACGAACCCGATTTGGGGTAGTAAGTACACCACGAACATCAACCTCGAAATGAACTACTGGCCGGCAGAATCCGGCAACCTTGATGAATGCGTTTGGCCGCTCATTGACAAAATCAAGTCCATGGTGCCGCAGGGCGAAAAGACCGCTAAGGTCCACTGGGGCGTTGACGAAGGCTGGGTCGAACACCACAATACCGACCTTTGGAACCGTTCTGCTCCGATTGATGGCGCATGGGGTCTTTGGCCGAGTGGCGCTGGTTGGCTCAGCACGCACCTTTGGGAACACTTCCTCTACAATCCGACCGACAAGGAATACCTCAAGGATGTTTACCCGACGATGAAGGGTGCCGCACTCTTCTTCGTGAACAGCCTCGTCGAAGAACCGACTACGGGCAACAAGTATTTAGTCACCGCTCCGAGCGATTCTCCGGAAAATGACCACAGTGGATACAACGTTTGCTTTGGCCCGACGATGGACAACCAGATTATCCGCGACGTTTTGAACTACACGATTGAAGCTTCCAAGATTCTCGGCGTTGACGAAGATGTCCGAGCCAAGATGGAAGCAACCGTCAAGCGCCTCCCACCGACAAAGACGGGTAAGTACGGACAAATTACGGAATGGCTCCAAGATTGGGATGATCCGAACAACAAGAATCGTCACATTTCTCACTTGTACGGCCTTTTCCCGAGTTCTCAGATTACTCCGGAAGAAACTCCGGACTTGATCAAGGGTGCAGGCGTTACGCTCCAACAGCGCGGCGATGATGCTACCGGTTGGTCCTTGGCTTGGAAAATCAACTTCTGGGCGCGCATGCACGATGGCGACCATGCTTACAGAATGATTCGCATGCTTCTCACGCCGAGCAAGACTTACAATAACTTGTTCGATGCGCATCCGCCGTTCCAAATTGATGGTAACTTCGGTGCAGTCTCTGGCGTGAACGAAATGCTCATGCAGAGCCACAACAACAGAATTAATCTTCTTCCGGCACTCCCGTCGCAGTGGGCAAACGGCTCCGTGAAGGGCATCCGCGCTCGCGGTGGTTTCGAAATTGATTCCATGGCATGGAAGGGTGGCAAGCTCACGTATGTCGCTATCAAGTCTCTCGTTGGTGGAACATTGAATGTCGTGTCCGGCTCTAACAAGTACTCGACTGCAACGGTTGCGGGCAAGGTTTATGAATTCGATGGCAATCTCAAGGTGACGAACGCTCCGTTCGAACCGCTTGAAATTACTGACAAGATTCAGGCCGAAAACTATGTGGCTATGGATGGCGTGCAGATCGAAGAAGATTCTTTGGGTACTCCGAACATCGGCTGGATCAATGACGGCGACTGGACGCAGTATTACGTGAATATCCCAACGGCTGGCAGTTACACCTTGACGGGTCGCGTTGCGACAGGCTCCGAAAAAGAAAGTGTCATCACGGTCACGGATTCTTCGGGCAAGATTCTCGGAACACTCTCTGTGGACCCGGCAAAGTCTAAGGGCTGGAACGACTGGTACGAAACTTCTACGAAGATTACGCTCCCGGCGGGCAAGCAAAAGCTTACGTTCACGTACACAGGCGAAGATACTTACCTTGGCAACGTAGACTGGTATAATTTGAAGTCTGATCTGACGGCACTCCCGCAGGTCAAAATGCATAATGCTTCGCTTTCCGTAAGTCGTGTTCCGTACTCTCACGCCTCCATTGCGCTGATGGTGAATGCCCCTGCAAATGATTACGTTGTCCATCTCGTCGGTGTGAACGGCAAGTTCATTGGCTCGCAGCGCGGCCACGGCGAAGGCCTCGCCGAATTCGGCAAGAACGCTCCTCTTGCACCCGGCATGTACTTTGCCATCGTCAAGAGCGGCTCCCTGCAAAAGACCATGAAACTCACCGTTCATTAAGCTTGTCACCCCGCACTTGTTGTCTTTGACTACTTGCAGCTTTGCTGCTTAGTAGTCATGATCCGCGAATGGGGACGGGGGCACCTTACACACTTTCCTCCTCACTCACAAAGCCTGGGACTCTCGTAGCCCCGGGCTTTTTCGTGTTATGTCTCCCCGGATTTATTCCGGGGTCGCCATACACACTCGCAATTACAGATTCTTCCTATTGATAAATTGACAAAACAATTTGCATTCACGCATACGACATTCCACATCCAATAGCATACATTTATGGGTGGGGATAGTAGGTTAATAAAAAAAGGGAGGATCTCATGAAAAAGAGAGTTCTTGGTTTAGCTTTTCTTCTTTGTGCAAACTCATTCGCCGTTACAAGCCAATTCCGCGGCGTCAATTGGGCTGATAAGCGCGACAACTTCGTCTCGGACGTTCTCGTACTTTCGGGCTTAAGCCTTTCCGACAATCATGAATCGGCTTATGCCATTGCCGACCGTATTGTCGGGCAGTTCCAGGAAGTGCTTGGTACAAACAGCGTGCGCATGCCGGTGAACGAACCGACCATTCTTAAAGCTTTTGACATGTATTCGGGTGCTTTGGATGCTGCTCTTGAACATGGTCGAGTGGCTATGGGCTACTGGGGCCCTGCGCAGCCTGCGGGCCCCAAAAACATGGACGATTGGTGGAAAATGTGGGCGAAACTCGTCGAAACATACGGCGACCATCCGAACGCCTACTTTGAAATTTTCAACGAACCGCACATGTATAACAAGACGGACCTTCGCAATCTCTATGCGGACTGGCTCAAGAAATTCCCGAACGTCCCTCGCGACCACATTTTGCTCGATGGCTCCGGCCTCGCTTGGAACGTTCCGGACATCGCTGACGACCCGCGCTTTGAAGGCTGCCTCTTTGCCGTTCACGAATACACGTTCTGGAACATGAGCATCACTACCGAACAGGGTTGGAAAAACAGCTTCAAGGGCAAGGTTGGCAAGTACATTGACCGCACCGTTTGCACGGAATGGGGCGGCGCCATGAGTCCTGGCGACAAGGCGGGCGTGCATTACGACTATCAGGATTACAACAAGGCTCCGACCAACTACTTCACCGCTTACATCCGCGGCATGTCCGATCAGCTCCGCGAATGGGAAATGGGCAGTTTCTACTGGCCGGGTCTCCGCGATGGCGACTGGTACAGTATGACCAAGCGCAGCGGGGAAGGCGTAAACACCAAGCTCCAGATAGTGAACCAGTCTGGCGTGGACCGCATGCAGATGGCCTGGGCCGATACTGTTGAAACAACGCCTCCTCAACAGGATCCGTTTGGCGGTTTTGATGCGGATGGAAAAGCAATCGCAGGCAAGCCTGCCGCAATCCCTGGTAAAATCGAAGCCGAAAACTATGACCTCGGCGGTAGCCGCGTCTCGTTCTACGACAAGTCTTCCGCAAATGAAGGCGGTGCTTACCGCAAGGATGCTGTGGACATCGTTGTCCTTGATTCCGCGGATCTCTCGAAGGGCTACGCTTTAGGCTACACGCAGGATGGCGAATGGCTTGAATATACCGTCAATGTGGCAAAAACGGCTGAATACAGCGTTGCCGTCCAGATGGCGACCGCTTCCGAAAAGGCCGGTGTACAACTTTTCGTCGACAACAAGGCTGTTTCTGACAGCATCATCGCAAAACAGGGCGAGGATTGGTCCACTTATACCGCTGTGCAAGCCCAATTGGGTGAAATTGCAGCCGGAGAACACGTCTTCAAGATGCAAATTGTGGGCAATTACGTGAATATCGACAATATTCGCTTCTGCGAAGGTGAAAAATGCGAAGAAACGGTCGGAATCCGCGCAAATCGCGCTTCCTCCGTGCGCACTCTCGAAAACTCCTCCCCGCGCCTCCGCGTCCAAAACAACAAGCTTTTCGTCGAGAAAAACGGCCGCCACTTCGACCTCACCGGCCACCGCATCAAGTAAGCATTGTCATGCCCGCCGAAGCCTCTCATGCCCGACGCCTGTCCTCGCTTGACGGGGATGATCGGGCATCTCCATTACGAATATTCCATTATGGACTTTTTATCAATGATAAGTATTTGCTTTTTTGGAGCACTTTTCAAAAAAGAGGATAAGTTTAGAATGGTTATGGGTATTAACCGTGTACGAGGATTAGGTATATGAGAAAACTGTCTCTCTCTTTGGCTGCAGTAGCCGTTGCTGGTTTTGTCTCCGTTGCTAACGCTGCCCTTGCCGATGGCGGTGCAAAATTCCTGGGCAATATTACTACGGGTGGCCAAATCCGTAGCGACTTTGCTCAATATTGGAACCAGATTACACCCGAAAATGGTTGTAAATGGGGCTCCATCCATTCCCTTTCTAACGGCAACAGCGGTACAAGCAAGTTCGCCTGGGACAACTTCGACAAGTGCGAAAGCGCCTACAAGTGGGCCAAGGAAAAACCGGGCGAACGCCACTTCAAGTTCCACGCTCTCGTTTGGGGTTCCCAATACCCGAACTTCCTCTGCAAAAAGAAAAATCCGGGCATTACCGTAGAACTCACCAAAAAGTACATCACCGAATGGTTTGATGCCGTTGCCGCGAAGTTCCCGGACCTCGAATACATTGACGTGGTGAACGAAGCTATTTGGGCGGGTAACAACTACCACTCTGGTTACGGCAAGCCTGCTGCAGGTGCCGAAGGGCACAGCACCGACGATACCGAATGCGGCGGCTCCTACATTATCGAAGCCCTTGGCGGTGACCGCGTGGTGAATGGCAAGCACCAGTACGACTTTATCACGAATGCCTTCAAAATGGCCCGCGAACGTTGGCCGAAGGCTGTACTTATCTATAACGACTACAACACGCTCTCCTGGCAGATCAACGAAGGTATCGAACTTATCCAGACCATCGTCAAGAATGGCGCTCCGGTCGATGCCTACGGTCAGCAGGCTCACGACTGTAAGGGCATGAGCAAGTCCGATTTCGAAAGCAAGATGACCCGTATCCATAACGAGACGGGCCTTCCGCTCCTCGTTTCGGAATACGATATCGGCGAAGCGGACGATACCAAGCAGAAAAACGATTACGCAAACCAGATTCCGTTCATGTGGGAAACGCCGTGGGTTGCTGGCATCACCATCTGGGGCTACATCAACGGCTCTACCTGGGTCCAGAACACGGGTCTTATCGAAAAGGATGGTCGCAAGCGCGCTTCCATGAATTGGCTCGAAGACTACTTCGCCAAGAACTTGAGCAAGGGCAAGAACGATGTGACCTTCACTCCGGTTGAACCCGAACCGCAGCTTCCGTTCAAGGGTGAAGCGATTGCCATTCCGGGTAAGGTCGAAGCCGAAGATTTCGATATTCCGGGTGTGGGCGTCAACGAAGACGGTACGAGCAACCAGTCCTATAGCGACGATTCCGAAAATCACGGCGATAGCGATTACCGCAAGGACACGGGCGTTGACCTTTACAAGAAGGCGACCGGCGTAATCGTGGGCTACAACAGTGAAGGCGACTGGCTCGAATGGACCGTGAACGTGAAGGAAGCGGGCGACTACACGATGTTTGCCGCCGTGGCTGCCGCGGGTTCTACCTCCAGCTTCCAACTCTCTCTCGATGGCAAGGCGCTTACCGAAAAGATTACTGTCCCCGCTGCCAAGGAAGGTGAAGAAAATTACGACGACTACAACAAGGTCAAGGCCAACGTGACTCTCCCGGAAGGCAAACATGTTCTCCGCATGGATGTAACCGGCGCCTGGTTTGACGTGGACTACTTCACCTTCGTGAAGGGCAAGGACGCTACCGACCCCGAACCGATCGAAGAAGAAATTCCGGATGCCATTCAGTCGAACCTCCGCATGAATTACCCGGTTCTCAGCGATTACGATGTCTTTGACATGAACGGCGTCCGTCTCGGCCGCATGAGCGCCTACTCCGTAGACGAAGCCGTGATGACCCTCAAGAATACGAGCGCCATCAAGGTCCAGGGAATCTACCTGCTTCGTTCCGTCAAGAGCGGCATGGTAAAGTCCGTCCGCGTGACCCGTTAAAATATCCTAATCCATAACTTCCCCGAATGGGGGAGCCTTAAATACCCAAAGGCCTTCGAGCTCACCCTCGAAGGTCCTTTTTTTGCGTTAATTACAAAACATTTTTTTTCGGTATAATGCGAGATTTTTGTGTAATTAAATGATTGCTTATTGTCGTTGTGAGAATAAAGCGTCGGCCAAGGATGGGGAGGGTGCAGGGAGGGGCCCGTGCGGCCTTCGCAACTCCGAGCTGGGGCCCCGCCCGCATGACGTACTTTTTGAATAGTAATGGAATTTTAAAAGGTTTTAACTTAAAAAACATGTTTTTGTAAAAATTCCATTATGGACATTTTGTCAATGATAAATTTTGGACTTTTTGGGGCAATTTTTAAAAACAAAGATATGTTTATAATGGTTGTATGGGACTCTTAACCTATGAGGATGTGGAATATGAAATCAAAATGTTTGAAAGGTTTATTGGCTGCTGCACTTTTGGGTGGCGCAGTAAGTTCTTACGCAGGTCCAGGCCTTGCCGATGGCGCAGCCAAGTTCATTGGTAACATTACCCAGAGTAATAGTGTCGGCTCAGACTTTACTGCGCTCTGGAACCAGGCTACGGCCGAAAACGGCTGTAAGTGGGGTTCCGTCGAAGGTACTCGTGGCCGTTACAACTGGGGTGCCTGCGATGCTGCCTATAACTGGGCAAAGCAGAACGGGGGTCACTTCAAGTTCCACGCTTTGGTGTGGGGCTCCCAGTATCCGAACTGGCTCAATGGCCTTAGCACAGACGAAACGAAGAAGGCGATTACCGCCTGGTTCGATGCGGTCAAGGAACATTACCCCGATCTCGAAATGATCGACGTGGTGAACGAAGCTATCCGCACGGGCAACAACAGCTATCATTCTCCTTATGGCAAGAACAACAACATCATTCCGGCACTCGGTGGCGATAATGGTGGCAATTACCAGTTCGTAACGACCGCCTTCAAGATGGCGCGCGAACGTTGGCCGAAGGCTATCCTCATTTATAACGACTATAACACGGTTCAGTGGAACAAGGATCAGGGCATTCAGCTTATCCAGACCATCAAGAAAAACGGTGCTCCGGTTGACGCATACGGCTTGCAGGCCCACGACATGATGAGCCAGGGCGGTGGCGCTGGTGGTACTGGTGGTGGTGGCTCCTGCTTGAGCATCAATACGCTCAAGAGTGTTCTCAAGGAAATCTGGGACAAGACCCAGACCCCGATGTTCATCAGCGAATACGACATTGCAACTACCGACGACAATATCCAGAAGCAGTGCTACTCCGAACAGATTTCTCACTTCATGGAAAACGAACACATTGCCGGCATTACCATCTGGGGCTACATTTATGGTCGCACTTGGCTCGACTGTAACGGCACTGCGAGTGGCTGCTCCGGCATTGTCAAGAATGGCCAGGACCGCGCCGCTTTGAAGTGGATGAGGGAGTACCTCAAGAGCAACAAGGGCGTGAACACGACTGGCCTCAATACTGGTGTTCTCACTCCGGTTGACCCTGTTCCGCAGGAACCGTTCAAGGGCGAAGCTCTCGCTGTTCCGGGCAAGATTGAAGTCGAAGATTTCGATAAGCCGGGCCAGGGCAAGAACGAAGACGGTACGAGCAACGAATCCTATGGCGACGATTCCGAAAACCATGGCGACTCCGACTACCGCAAGGATACCGGTGCAGACCTTTACAAGAAGGCTACTGGCGTTGCTCTCGGCTACAACACTACGGGTGACTGGTACGAATACACCATCAACATTGCCGAAGCTGGCGACTACACCGCAATCGCTTCTGTTGCTACCGAAGGCACGGGCGCATTCACGCTCTCCCTCGATGGCAAGTCTCTCGCTGAATTCGAAGTCACTGGCACAAGCTACGACGACTTCTCCGACGTGAAGAAGAAGGTGACGCTCCCGGCCGGTAAGCACGTGCTCCGCCTCGATGTGACCCAGCAGTACTTCGACATCGACTACATCAACTTTGTGAAGGGCGAAGTTGCCGATAATCCGGGTGGTGGCAATGAACCGCCGATTTCCATCAACCAGAAGATTCAGTATCAGGCTCCGAGAATTGGCAGCTACGACGTCTTCGACGCAAATGGTGTCCGTCTTGGCCGTATGAACGCATACTCCATGAACGAAGCCATGCAGATTCTCAAGAGCTCTAACGAAGTCAAGAACAACGGCATCTACATGCTCCGCTCCGTCCAGAATGGCGCTGTGAAGTCTGTTCGTATCTCTCGCTAAAAGGAATCCTAATCCATAACTCCCCTAAACCAAACGGGGAGCCTTAAATACCCAAAGGCCTTCGAGGTAACACTCGAAGGTTCTTTTTTTGTACTTTGTCACCCCGGCCTCCGTTCCGGGTGGGGGCGGCATACACACTTGCGATTGCTTTGTCCCCCCGGCCTGTCACCCCGGCCTCCGTGCCGGGGTCACCATCTCGTTTTTCAATCTTCCTATTACTTTGTCATGCCCGGCTTGACCGGGCATCTCCATCTAGACATTTTGGCAATGATAAATTTTCTCCTATTTGGATAAACTGAGAATAAGTTTATAGTGGTGTTAGAGTACTAACCTAAGAGGATGGTTGGAAATGAAATCAAATTTCATTAAGGGTATATTGTATGCTGCACTTATGGGTGGAGCAGTTAATTCGTTTGCAGGCCCCGGCATGGCCGATGGCGGTGCAAAGTTTCTAGGAAATATTACAACTCGCGGCCAGGTTCAGTCCGATTTCGGGACTTACTGGAACCAGATTACCGCCGAAAACGAATGCAAGTGGGCGTCCATCGAAGGCACTCGCGGTCGTTACAATTGGTCGGGCTGCGATGCTTGCTATAACTGGGCAAAAAAGAATGGTGGCAAGTTCAAGTTCCACGCTCTTGTGTGGGGCTCCCAGTACCCGAACTGGCTCAATGGCCTTAGCACGGACGAAACCAAGAAGGCGATTACCGCATGGTTCGATGCCGTTGCCGCTCATTACCCCGATCTCGAAATGATTGACGTGGTGAATGAAGCTATCAAGTCGGGTGGCAGCTACCATTCCGGTTATGGCAGAAACAATAATATTATTCCTGCTCTCGGCGGCGATAACGGCAACTACGAATTCGTGGCGACTGCCTTTAAGATGGCGCGCGAACGTTGGCCGAAGGCTATCCTTATCTATAATGACTATAACACGTTCAGGTGGCAGATTAACGAAGGTATCGACCTCGTGAACAAGCTCGTGAAGCAGGGTGCTCCGGTCGATGCTTATGGTCAGCAGGCCCATGACTTGACCGACATGAACGCCAACGATTTCAAGAGCGCCTTGAACAAGATCCAGAACAGCGTCAAAAACGCGAAGGGCGAACCGATGCCGCTCTTCATTACCGAATACGATATCGGTACGGATAATGACAACCAGCAGAAACAGCGCTACTCCGAACAGATTCCCGCATTCTGGGAATCTCCGCAGGTCGCAGGCATTACCCTCTGGGGATACATTTACGGTGCCACTTGGACCACGAACGGTAACTCCGGTCTTATCAAGAATGGTAGCGACCGTCCGGCAATGACCTGGCTCAAGCAGTATTTCAAGGAACACCTCAAGGACGGTAAGGACAATACGGGCCTTTTTGCTCCGTATGTCCCGCCTGAGCCGGTGCCGCGCAAGCCGTTCAAGGGCTCTGCTTTGGCAATCCCGGGCAAGATTGAAGTTGAAGACTTTGATATTACCGGCGTCGGTGAAACGGATGGTGTAAGCAATGTTACTTACAGCGATGGCGACCCGGAAAACCACGGCGACTCCGACTACCGCAAGACCGATGCGGCGGATGTCGATATCTACAAGAAGGCAACTGGAAACATTGTCGGCTATAATACGACTGGTGATTGGCTGGAATACTCTGTCGACATCGCGGACGCGGGCGACTACACGGCTACGGCATCTGTTGCCGCAAATGGATCAGGCTCTTTTAAGCTCTCCATTGATGGAAAGTCTGTCGGCGAATTCGATGTGACTGGCACAAGCTACGATGATTTCATTGACGTGAAGAAAAAGGTGACGCTCCCGGCCGGTAAGCATACTCTCCGTTTGGATGTGACGGCACAATACTTCGATATCGACTATATCAACTTCACAAAGGGTACTAGTGATGAACCGCCTATCGCTATCCAGACTCAGATCCGCTACGAATACCCGGAAGTCAGCGACTACTACGTCTTTGACGTGAATGGTGTTCGTATCGGTCGTATGAGTGCTTATACCATGGACGAAGCCGTGACGACGCTCAAGAACTCGAGTGCCATCAAGGTCCAGGGCATCTATATGCTCCGTTCTGTCAAGAATGGTGAAGTAAAGTCGGTCCGTGTCGCCCGCTAACTAGAATTCCTAATCCATAACTCCCCAATAGGGAGCCTATTACACCCAAAGGCCTTCGAGGTTCCCCCCTCGAAGGTTCTTTTTTTGCAGTGTCACCCCGAAATACGTCATTCTCGACCTGTCACCCCGGCCTATCACTCCGGCTTGTCATCCTGAGCGAAGCGAAGGATCCAGTTATTTCTTGAATTCTCGTTATTCTGGAATTGCCATATGTGTCATGCCCGACTTGATCTCTTTGACTACTTGCAGCTATGCTGCTTAGTAGTCATGATCCGCGTATGGGGAGGACTTCTCCCTCTCGTTTTGTGAGCAAACGCAAAAAATCCGAAAAATCGGGATTTTCTAGGGCTCATATTACCTTAATCCATAAAATTGATGTATTTTAATTAATTGCAGAAAGGGAGCAATTATGAGTGATAGTGAAAATCAGGTTGCATACGCTGAACTGTTCTCGGAAATATTTTACGAACAGTTCATTTCCGCATATTATGTCAATTTGCTGGATTTTTCGTATGTCGTTTACTATTGCAAAAAAGGCCTTGAAAAAAAGTATGGCAATGGCGAAAATGCCGTATCCGCTCTCCAGAAGTTTATTTCCGAAGATGTCCATCCCGATGACCGCGATGTGCTGAAGGATATGCTATCTGTAGCTTATGTCCGTGGCCGCCTTAAAAAAGAAAGCAGTTTCTCGTTTGTAGTGCGTGAAATTGTGACCGGCAAGGAACGCTATTGCAAGCTCCAGGTTACCCGTGGCCGCGATGAAGACCACATGGCCATCTGCTTCTTGAATGTCGATGACGAAATCCGTAAACGCATGAAGGTCGAGGAAGGCTACCGCGTCATCCAGGCCCTTGCCATGGAATTCAATGCGCTTTATCGCATCGATTTGGATTCGGAAAAAATGCATTCCTATGTCAAGTCGCAGACGGCACGCATTTTTGAAAAAGAGCTTCGCGGCGAGATGCTCTATTCCGAGGCTTTAGAGAAATACGCAAGAGAAATTGTAAGTAGCGAAGATGCCAAGCGAGTCTTGACATTGGCGTCTATTGAGAGCATTCGTGAAAGATTTTCGAGGCAGAGCCACTTCGAGGTGGACTACAAAAATAAGGATGGACGCTATTTCCAGATGAAATTCGTCCGGGTTTCCGATGAAAAATCGCCTGTGGTAGTGCTTGGCATTGCAGACCGCGACGAAGAAAAACGTTCGGACGTGATGAACCGCGAATTTTCCGAAATTGCAAATGCGTTGAGCATTGAATACGAAATTATTTACTATGTGAACTTGAATGACAATTCGTACGACGTGTTCAACCAGGAAAGTAGCTATATCAAGCTCAAGCTCCTGATGAGCCGCCAAAACTTTTTTGAAGAATGTACGAGAGACATCAAGAAGATTATCTACCCGCAAGATGTTGAACGGTTGACTTCGGTCATGAATAAGGATTTTTTGCTCTCTCAGCTTGAGGGCGACAAAACCTTTTCAACCGAATACAGGCTTATGGTCAATGGCGAGCCTCAATACTACCGCCTCAAGGCGCTTTGGTCCAAAGCTGCTGATGACCACATTATTATCGCTGTTGCCAATATCCACAAGGAAGTCCTTGCCCGTAAAGAGCGCGAACGCAACATGGAACGCAACTTCGACATTATCAATGTGCTTGCGACGGAATTCACCTCAGTCTACTATGTCGATCTTGATACGGATACGTTTACGCCTTACACGGTGAGCGACTATGCTGAAGTCAATTACGGAAAGCTGTATCAACACGATAAATGTTATTCTAAAGTGTTCAAGGCGTATGTCAACGGATTTGTCCATGAACTCGATAAGAAAAGAATTGGTGATTTTGCTTCTATTGAACATATCAAGAAATTGCTTGAAGGCCAAAAATCGTTTATAGCGCACTACAGAAAATACGATACTGGAGGAACCCGTTTTAGCGAGATAAAGTTTGTGAAAGTCGGTTCGCAAAATGAAACGCCGCGTGCTGTTGTAGTTTGCTTTGCCGACAAGGATGCCGAAATTCTAAACCGCTATGTTGATAGCAAGCTTTATGAAGATTATTTTGGCGTTTATTTTGTGAATCTCGAAGACGATACTGTCCGCAGTATCCGTGAATCGGCGGTTTACGAGAAAGGTAAAACTTATGGCGGCTTTATCAAGTACAGTAGCGCTATTCTTGAGTTCAGCAAGGAGGTCTTGCCGGAGTTCCGCGAAACTTGGGAAAACATGGCGAACGTTGATTTTATGCGTTCATACTTGGCAGATGTCGATAAGCGCGAGTACAGCTACCGTGCGCTCAAGGGTGAATGGCGTCGCGTGACGACGTTTGTCCTGGAACGTAGAAATGGCGTGCCGGTGACCTTTATTATGGCGTTCATGTTCATTGACAATATAACCGCTCAAAAGATGGAACTGGACGCAAAGATTGCGGAACAAAAGCAGGAACTTGAGAAACAGCAGAAACTTCTGGAACAGGCTCTTGTGCAGGCTGAAAAGGCGAACAATGCAAAGACGATGTTCCTTTCGAACATGTCGCATGACATCCGCACGCCGATGAATGCCATTATCGGTTTTACAAACCTTGCGCTGAATAATTTGGATGACCCTGTGCTGGTCAAGAATTATTTGAACAAGACTGTTGTTTCGAGTACGCATTTGCTCTCGCTCATCAATGATATTCTCGATATGAGCCGCATTGAGTCGGGCAAGATTCGCCTTGAAGAGGTAAACTGCAACTTGTCCGAAATCATGCATGACCTGAATACGATTGTCTTAGGTCAGGCGAGTGAAAAACAGCAAAACCTTTACATGGATACGTTCAATATCGAGAACGAACTTGTTATTTGTGACAAGCTGCGCTTGCATCAGATGCTGATCAACCTACTTTCAAATGCGGTCAAGTTTACGCCGGTGGGCGGTAATATCCACGTGTTTGTCCGTCAGACCGCTAGTGATGAAAAAACGGGAACGTACGAGTTCCATGTCAAGGATGATGGCATCGGCATGAGCCCGGAATTCATGAAAGTCCTGTACCAACCGTTTGAACGCGAACGCACTTCGACGATTTCCAAGACGCAAGGGACTGGGCTTGGCATGTCCATTACCAAGAAAATTGTCGATATGATGGGAGGCTCTATAGATGTTGTGAGCGCCCCTAATCAGGGAACGGAATTCATCATTCATCTGAAACTGAAAATCCAGGATACTTCTGCGGATTTGACGAACCTCGATGCGTTGCAGAATGCCCGCGCTCTCGTTGTCGCTAGCGATTATAATGCATGCTCCAGTGCGACAAACCTTTTGCGTCGATTGGGAATGCGTGCAGAATGGACAATGTATGGCCGTGAAGCGGTGCTGCGTGCAAAAGAAGCTGTTGACCGTCACGAATGCTATTCAGTCATTGTTCTTGACGACTTGTTGCTCGATATGGAAAGTATTGACGCCGTGGAACAATTGCGCATGATTCCAGGGAATGATAATCCGATTATCGTTATGGCGTCCTATGACTGTGCAAATATTGAAAAAAGTGCGCGCGAAGCGGGTGTGACTGCGTTTATAAGTAAACCGCTATTCCTCACGGAAATGCATGATGTTTTGGCCCGTGCCACAGGTGTTCTGAAAGACGATGTGAAAGTGGAGTGCGTTAAATCTGAGAATTTTGTCGGTAAGAAAATCCTTCTTGTCGAAGACAATGAGCTCAATCGTGAAATTGCACAAAGCGTCCTTGAAGAATTGGGCTTTGTTGTTAATTGTGCCGAAGACGGCTGTGTCGCTTTAGGAATGCTCAAAATGGCAAAGCAGGGCGCCTATGACTTGATTTTGATGGATGTGCAGATGCCTGTGATGGATGGCCTCGAAGCCACTCGCCAGATTAGGTCTTTGCGCGACGATTACTTCAAGAATGTCCCAATTATAGCGATGACCGCGAATGCGTTTGAAGAAGACCGCAAGGCTGCTATGGATGCTGGCATGAACGAGCATATCGCAAAGCCCATTGACGTTGAAAAACTAAAGAAAGTCCTTCGTAAATTCTTAGGATAAATTCTCGCGCATTGTCATGCCCGTGCTTTTTACAATGTCATTCCCCTAACGGGGCTTGACTTGTTCGCCTCGGATATAGAAACATGCAAGCATATTTCTGCATCGCTCGGCTCCGTTGTCATTCCGGCCTCTGTGCCGGGATCGCCATTATTTAAAGAATTCCACGCACCCGTACACCGAAATGAGCTCTGGGTGCTCCGGGTCGCGCCTATTCCAGCACTGTTGGACCCTAATCTTGCACGGGCGCTTTTCGCCCTTGACGAGCATCTCGCTGTTGAACGTGAACGAATCGTTGTTCAATTGCGGGTCGTGCAGCAGTTTTACAAATTCATCCCAGTTCTCGCGCCCAAAGATATTCCAGAATTCGCTGTTGTTTTCAGGCTCGGTCATAGTCTTGGGAAAACTCAAGGACTTGGCATTTTTGGCTTCAAGCTTGAGTAGGGGCGGTTCATACGTGTATTCGAACGTAACTCCTCTTTGCAGTGATGCAAAGAACTTGCTTTTTTTACGCTCGTTGACATATTGCTGGAAAATGTGGCTTTCTGTGTCTTCGGTACTTTCGAAAATGGAACGTGCGATTTTAGCAAAGTCCGCATCGCTCAACTTGCTCGTGCGTTGGTCGTTCAGTTCCTTAGGCAGCGTGTCGGCGACATCGCCGAGGCATTCCAGGAGGAGCGGGTTGAAGACGCCGCATTCGTTATTGCGAATCATCTCAAGAGCCTTCTCGTGGCTGAACGCCTTCTTGTAGCAACGTTCGCTAGTAAGTGCGTCGTACACATCGGCGATTGAAACAACTTGGGCGCTGATGGGGATTTCGTTCCCTTTGAGGCCGTCTGGGTAACCGCGTCCATCCCAACGTTCGTGATGCCAACGACAAATGTTATAAGCAAATTTCATCAGAGGCTCGTTCTTGAAGAACTGGATGGCGTCAAGCATCTTGGCGCCGTTCATGGAGTGTTGCTTCATGATTTCGAATTCTTCTTTCGTGAGCTTGCCGGGCTTGTTCAAAATTTCGTCAGGAATTGTAATCTTCCCGATGTCGTGCATCGAAGAAGCCGTTGCTATGGTGCCGATTTCTTCTTCGGTGATGTTGTATTCGTTGGTTCGCTTGAGGAGCGCGCGTAAAAGAATATCGGTAATCTTTTTGATGTGCAAGACGTGCTGGCCGCTTTCGCCGTTACGGAATTCAACGATGTGGCTCAGAATGGAAATCAGCATGTCGCTGTTTCGAGTTCTCTCGTAAATCTTGTCAGTTACGAGTTCCGAAAGCTGCATCTGCTTCACGTATAGATTGATTGTGTTGCGGACTCGCGTTTGCACGACCATCTGGTCGAACGGGCGGTAAATAAAGTCGGTCACGCCGAGCGAAAATGCTCTTTCTACTTGTGGCGTAGATGTCTCTGCCGAAATCATGACGACTGGGGTTCCTTTGATCCATCCTTTATCGTTCATGACTTCGAGAACTTCGAGTCCATCGCGCCCGGGCATAATCATGTCCAACAGGACAAGCGTAATATCTTTGGCTTTTGTACCGAGAATCTCGATGGCTTCGTCACCGTCTTTTGCTTCGATGATATCATATTCGTCACAGAGCAGATCCGAAAGTACGACTCTGTTCATGGCGTCATCATCGACAATCAAAATTTTTGCACGTTCGTTGCTCATGGTCGAAGCACCAATTTTATTTTCTCTTTCTTAAGTGGTTGTACCTCTCTAATTTAAGAAAAATGTAACGAAAAAGGGCGTTTTATCTCTTGAAAAATCAAAATACCCCTTCCATTTGCGCAAAATCACCATGTTTTTCTAAATTTTTCTCGAAATGCCGAAACCAGCAAATTACTTCCCCGCAATAGACGGTCTCCGTCTCCTCGCAAGCCTGAATATTGTCATGCTCCATTTGGGCAGTTCTAACGCCCTTATGTACATGTCCGATTGCAAGTGGGTGATGCCCATTATCTCGGCGCCTGCCTTTGCTGCGGGCATCTTCTACGTGTTGGCCGGTTTCCTCTTTGCAAGCAAGTATAGCGACCCGGACCGCAGCATTCCGGTGATCCCGTTCATGTTCAGTCGCATCGCAAAACTTTACCGCTTGCACTTCTTCATGACGCTTCTCATGTTTGTGCTGATTGTATTCAAGATGAGTGGCTACACGCATTTGCCTGCGTTTTCCGAAATTGGTGATTGTGCTTCGGCGGGATTAGCTAAGATGTTCCACCCGTGGCGGAGCTTGCTCATGCACCTCACGCTCACGTGGTCGATCGCCCCGGATCTTGGCATGAAGTTGAATGAACCGTCCTGGTCCTTGACGAGCTTTTTCCTCTGCTATGCGATTACGCCGTGGTTCAGCCGTTGGCTTATCAAGCAGAACCGTCGTACGCTCTGGATTCTCTTTGGCGGTGTGTTTGTTCCGGGAATTCTTTGGGCGGTTGTATATGGCAATTCGGGCAATTTATGGTTTGATGGTTTCGATGCCAAGTACCGCTTTTTCCACATGTTTGCGCCTGTACGCGTTTTTGAATATTTGTTTGGCATGGTGCTTTACCGCCTTTACAACGAGGGCGTTTTTGAGGTCTTCAAAAAGGATTATGTAAGTGGCGTTGCTCAGGCGCTTTTGCTCCTCGCACTTTACGGAAGCCTCTTCCTCATGCGTCCGGATATTAACCCTGGGTATAATTACTTTATCCACCACAGCCTTCCGATTTTCATTTACGGCATGTTTGTGGTGAGCCTTCTTTCGGGTAAAGGTTTCTTGGCAAGGTTTTTCTGCATCCCGCTTGTGCGTCGTGTTGGCCGTGCGTCTTTCTACCCGTACTTGATCCATCTGCCCATCATCACGTTTGCATGGGGCATTTGCAACCTGAACCGTCCGAAGAATACCATCCTTTTGCTCCTCTTTGTCTATACGGTCAGCACGTTTTACATGGAATTTAAAATCTGGCGCCGTAAAAAAGCAAAAGCGAAGGCCTAAATCCGAGACTTTATTCGTCTTTTCTCAAACAAGTCCTAAAAATATGTGTATTTTATACACTAGGGCGACTGGAGACGCCCGTTGGAAGGGAATTCTTGTTGGAGGATCAACAAATCATGGACTGTCTTGAATCGTCAGACTTGACTCATGCGATTCTGTCTAGTGCAGGCGTTGGCTTATGGGTCATCGAAGTAGATGAAGGCCGCCCTCCACGAATGTATGCCGATAAAGCTCTTCTCCAGATTCTTGGATTCCCTGAAGAAACTCTCCCTGAAGACCTCTACAATTTATGGTGCAATAACGTAGACCTCTCATATTACGAGGCTTATGCTGAATTTGTGGACCAGATGACTCGCGGTGAAATGTCCGAACTGGAGTACGCCTGGAATCACCAGACTCGTGGAGTGATATTCCTGCAAAATCATGGCAAGCGAAATGACAAGTACACGCGCGGCATGCGTCTTGAAGGCTGTTGCACCGACGTGACGGAACAGGTCGAATTCAAGATGCACGTGCGCGAACTCGACCAGTATTCCGATATTGCAAACACGCTTGGCGATGGTTTCGATAATATTTATTACGTCGATATCAACGACAACTCGTTCATTGAATTTAACGCCCAAGGTGTCGTGAAGACTCTCGATGCCAAGAACTGCAATGACTTTTTTGTGGGTTTTGAACAGGCTCTTGAAAAGGTTGTGTACAGGGAAGACTGGGATGCAGTCAAGAATTTTGTAGACAAGGAAAAGCTGTTGCACGGCTTGGAAAAAGACCGAGCGGTGTCTGTCTCTTTCCGTTTTTCGTTTGACGGGCGTCTAGTATATTACCGTTTAAAAGCGGCGAAGACTCCTGATTCAGAAAATCACATCGTCGTGACGCTTGAAAACGTCGATGAAGAGGAATCCGCCAAGGCCGAACGCAAGGCGATTGCAAACCGCGACATGGCTGTGATTTCAGGCTTGTCCGATGACTTCGGCTGCGTGGTGTACGTGGATTACGAGACGCTTTCCGAGGTGCATTACCGCTTTGACCCCATGTTTGATGAGATGGTTCCGGGGTGGTCCAAAATCGACAACTTCGGTAAACGTCTGGAAGTGCTTGTTAATACCGTTGTTCACCCGAGCGATCGCGAATCGTTCTGCGCCGCGACTGAACCTGCAAAAGTACTTGACATGGTCGAACATGAACACATGTACTTCGTCAACTTCAGATTGCAGGTCAATGGTGAAGATGTTTATTACCAGATTAAATTTGTCAAGGACGAAAATTTCAAGAACCATGTAATTGCCGGTTTCCATAGCGTCGATGCCGAAACAAAACGCGAAATGGCGAGCCTTGAAAAAGCCGAACTTGCAAACAAGGCGAAGAGCGCGTTCCTCTTCAACATGTCTCATGACATCCGCACGCCGCTTAACGCGATGATTGGCTTTACCGATATGGCGGTCAAGAATATTGATGACAAGGCCAAGGCGCTGGATTGCCTCAGCAAGTCGAAACTTTCGAGTGAACACCTTTTGTCCTTGATCAACGATGTGCTGGATATGTCGCGCATTGAAAGCGGCAAGGTGGAACTGGACTTGAATCCGGTCAACTTGAACGAGAATGGCGAAGACTATGTTCCGATGCTCCGTTCCCTTGCCGAAAAGAAAAACGTGCATTTCGAGTTCAGTCACCACGATATCACGAATGCCTATGTGTATGTAGACTTTCTGCGCATGAACCAGGTGATTATCAATGTGGTTTCGAATGCGGTGAAATATACGCCGTCGGGCGGCTCGGTCACTGTTGACGTATGCCAAATCCCATCGGATCGCGAAGGCTTTGGACTATACCAGTTTGTCATTCAGGATACGGGAATCGGCATGAGCGCCGAATACCAGCAGCACCTTTTTGACGAGTTCTCCCGCGAGCGGACTTCTACGGTGAGTAAGCAGCAGGGAACAGGCCTTGGGCTTGCCATTACCAAGCGCATTATCGATATGATGGAAGGCTCTATCGAAGTGGAAAGCAAGGTGGGTGAGGGATCCAAGTTTACTATCCGTATCCCGATGCGCATTCAGGAACATCCCGAAAATGTTGAACAGGTGCGTTTTGCTCATTCGGAAGAAGAGCCTGTTTCATTCGAAGGGTTCAAGATTTTAGTTGTCGAGGACAACGAACTGAATCTCGAAATATCCAAGGATATTTTGGAAAGTGCAGGTGTCGTCGTAGAATCTGCCGAAGACGGCTCTATCGCTGTAGAACGTTTAAAAGAAAAAGGCCCGGACTATTACGATTGCATTTTGATGGACATCCAGATGCCGGTGATGGATGGCTTTGAAGCGACACGCACCATCCGCAAGATGTTCCCGGACAAGCGCATTCCGATTATTGCGCTTTCTGCAAATGCATTTGATGAAGACCGTCGTAAGTCCCTTGAAGCGGGCATGGATGGACATTTGGCAAAGCCCATCGTCATTGCCCAACTCGAAGACTCGTTAAAAAAATATCTCAAGAAATAATGTCTCCGTCATCCTGACGCTGAAAACGTCTCCGTCATCCTGACGCTGAAAGCGGAAGGATCCAGTGAATCTAAGTAATTATTCCAATTGCTTTATCCCATTGACTGCAACATTGTAGTCCGCTTCGACTTTTTCCAAGAGTGCTTGCGAGTTTGCGGTGAATGCTTCCGGACGCAGGTCTTCGGTGAGTTCGCTGCTCGATGCGGAGAGCTTGTTCAGCCCTAGATTGGCGGCAACGCCCTTAAGCGTGTGTGCTGCACGGAATGCAGTCTTTGCATCATTGTTTGCAAAGGCTGCTTTGAGTTCGTTAAAGCTCGGGTCGTTCAAAAAAAGTCCCAAATATTTTGCAACTCGAGATTCCATGCGGAGTCTTTCAAGAACTTCGTTCAACGATTCACCGAGAGAGCTGTAAAATTCAGAGAGTGTCATAAGTTCATCCTAACCTTAATGTAAAATGTCGATGTGTCCATAAGCGGATTCGAGTACGGGATTTTCTTTTGTCGATTGGTTCCAGATCTGAAGCAACCTGACTGTGCAGGGGGTACTCTTGCCGTCTATGTTGAAAGTTTGTTTGATAAGGACCGGCTTGTCCTTGGGGGCGGTTTTGCGGTGCAGAATTTTCCTGATTTTCAACAGGTTTTCGTCTGCTGTTGCGTCATGTGCAAGGCTGCCTATGTTGCCATCTTCGTCAACGATTGTCTTTGGAAGCCCGAGCAATTGTGATGCTTTTGGCGAAAGCTTAATGACCGAAGGCGAGTAAGTGTATTCAAAAAGAATGCCGTTTATCATGGACTCGTAGAAGTGGCTTTTCTTGCGCTCGTCAATGAACTGCCTAAACGCTTGGTTGTAAATCGGGTACTTGTGGTCGTTCATCATCGCATCGGCGATGTAGAAAAAGTCCTTGTCTGCCTGCTTGCTCCAGTCGAATGTCTGGAGCGAGACAACAAGCTTGTCAGCGATGGCATCAAGGCATTCAATCAAAACCGGATTGAACACGCCGCATTCGTTGTTGTGGATCATCTCGAGCGCTTTTTCGTGAGAGAATGCATGCTTGTAGCAACGTTCGCTCGTGAGCGCGTCGTAAACGTCTGCGATAGAAACAATCTGTGCCGCTATGGGGATTTCGTCGCCCTTGAGTCCATCCGGATAACCCCTGCCGTCCCAGCGTTCATGATGCCAACGGCAAATCTCGTAGGCGTATTTCATCAGGGGCTCGTCGTTACCGACCGGCACTGCATTCAGCATCTGGGCGCAATTGATTGTGTGCCCTTTCATGATGTTGAATTCTTCTGGCGTGAGCTTGCCTGGCTTGTTCAGGATTTCATCGGGGATTGTGATTTTCCCGATGTCGTGCATGGACGATGCCGTACAGATAATGCCTATGTCGTTTCTGTTGATCTGGTATTTTTTTGTGCGGTGCAGGAGCTCTCGCAAAAGCATTTCTGTGATGGTGTTGATGTGCAGCACGTGCATTCCGCTTTCTCCATTGCGGAATTCCACGATGTGGCTCAGCATGGTCACCATCATGCTGTTGTTGCGCGTCTTTTCGTAAATCTGGTTTAAAACGAGGTCGGAGAGACTTTTTTGCTTTTTGTACAGGCGGATGGTGTTGTTCACGCGATTCTTGAGAACCATCTCGTCAAAAGGTCGTGCAATAAAGTCCGTGACTCCGAGCATGTAGGCGCCTTCGATCAGGGCGTGTGCGTTTTCTGCTGAAATCATGATGACCGGTATTTCATTGATCCAACCGTTTTTGTTCATGATAGCGAGCACTTCCAGGCCGTCTTTTTCGGGCATGACCATGTCGAGTAGCACGAGCGAAATTTCAGAGGTCTTTTCCCTGAGTAAAAGCAAAGCTTCGTTGCCGTTTTCCGCTTCGATAATATTGTATTTGTCGCTGAGTATGTCCGATAACAGGGCTCTATTTAAAGCCACATCGTCAACAATCAGTATAAGAGGTCGCTTTTCAACCATACCACACATTCCTTTAGGTCCCAAATACAATACATTTTAAATGTATATAATTTTAAAAACGGAACGTAAGAAAATTATAACTTCTTTGGGATTGTTGCTCATAATCACTGTTTTTGGGGTTTTATTAGACCAAATTGTAGTATTCAAAATTAATCAGTATTGCAATATATATAAAAATTGTATATATATTGTAATATAAATATAATAAGCTTAGGCAGGCTAATGTTTATGCGTGCGAAAAAACTGATTTTTTTGTTTGCCCTGCTGCTGGTTAGTTATGCATGCGCCTCTCCACGTTCTGTAAAAGTGGGGTTTTTCGCTAATTCTGGCTATCACGAAATCTTGTCGAATGGCCAAAAAAGTGGTTACGGTTATGAATTGCTTTCCGAAATATCCCGGTTTGCAGACTTGAATTACGAGTTTGTCGGCTACGACAAAAACTGGGATGATATGTTGGAGATGCTCCGGAAAGGTGAAATTGATCTAGTCTCGTCGGCGCAGAAAAAAATTAAGGATGGAACTCCTTTTGACTATTCGTTGCCGGTGGGACCGGACTCCAATTATATCGTCGTCCGCAAGTCCGATAAGGCGCTGCTTGATGAAATCAATTATGGCATTCGCCAAATGGATATGGTGGAACCGAACTGGAAAAACAGGCTTTACCTCAAATATTATGGCTCTGAAAATTTGGCGTATTCAGTTTTTAACGAGCGTGAACGTGTTTTCTTGAAGGATTTTCTTCGCCAAAATAGAACGCTCAAGGTTACCGTACAAAATGCCAAGGCTCCGTATGCTTACGTAGAAAACGGGGTAGCCAAGGGAATCCTTTTAGATATTTTTGCTGAAATTGCGCGTCCGCATGACCTGAAATATGAATTTGTGGTACCGGCGGCAAACGATACGGACAATGTGACGAAAATAAAAAAATGGCATATTGTCCTTGATGGTCATTATGGCATGGCCGGTGGCGATGACGGGTGGGTGTTTACTCCGTTGTACTTGCGGGACCTAGTGCTCGACGGTTACGATAGTTTGCTTTACGGGATGCGTATCGCTGTGCCGCGTGATGCTCCACGTGAAGTTGCGTCTATCCTGACAAAGGGCGTTTTGATGCTTTCGCCAAAGAGCATGCGTGAATATGTAGTCAAGTATGCGGGGTTCCGTATGCCGAACTATTCCGGAGAGCTTTTGCGAATTCACTCTCGTGCTGCTGCCGTGTTTGGTGCCGTTTTGGGAATTCTTGGGCTAGCCCTGATTGCCTCTCTCGTCTGGATTGCGGTCAGGCGCAAACTGAAAAATCGTCAAGAAGTGCTGGATTCCAGGTTGCGCGATGCCGAAGCCTTTGCTGCAGAAGCTAAAGAGGCGAAGTCGAAGTTCTTGCTCAACATGAGCCATGATATTCGTACGCCGATGAACGCCATTATCGGCTATTCGGAACGTGCTGAACGCCATCTCGAAAACAAGACGGATGTCTTGGATGCTTTGAAAAAGATCCGTATTTCGGGCGGATATTTGCTCCAGCTGATTGAAGAAGTTCTGGATATGGCAAAAATTGAGTCTGGACGGGTTTTGCTGAAAGAACGCATGATGAACATCACCTCTTGCATGACTGAATTTTGCGAGGGCTGCATGCCCATGATGAATCATAAGAATATTTCATTTATTTGGGATTTCTCGGTCATCAAGAATAAATTTGTAATAGCGAATGTCAGTAGCTTGCGCCAGATTCTATATAACATTATTTCGAATGCCCAAAAGTTTACGCCTTATGGCGGACGCGTTGTTTTTACGATTGAGGAATTGCCTTGCCGAGTCGATGGCTATGCTGTATATGATTTTGAAATAAGCGATAATGGCCTTGGCATGTCCAAGGAGTTTTTGGACCACATCTATGATGAATTCTCTCGCGAGCAGTCTTCGACGCAGAGCGGTGTGCAAGGGACTGGCCTTGGCATGTCCATTGTCAAGCACCTTGTCGATATGATGGGCGCTGAAATTTCCATCCAGAGCGAGGTTGGGCTTGGCACTACTGTACGTGTGCGGACCCAGTTCAAGATTGCGACCGAAAGCGATGTTTCCATTGACGGCTGCGAACACAATTCTGTTGAAGTTGGGGATTTCCTGAAAGGTAAGCGCGTCTTGCTTGTTGAAGATAATGAATTTAATAGGGAAGTCGCCCTGGATTTCTTGCAGGATGCGCAGATGACGGTCGAAATTGCCGAAAATGGTTTGGAAGCTGTGGCAAAAGTCAAGGAACACGCCCCTGATTATTATGACTGTATCCTGATGGATATTCAAATGCCTGTCATGGATGGCTATGAGGCGACTCGGGCAATTCGCCAGGCTTTCCCGCAGGCGAAAATTCCGATTATTGCGGTGTCGGCAAATGCGTTTGAAGAAGATCGGCAAAAGTCGTTGGCCGCGGGAATGGATGACCATTTGGCAAAGCCGATTGTTGTTGCGAGAGTCTTTGATTCAATGTATTCTTTAATGCAAAGAAAAATTAACGAAAAATAGTAGTTTAGGAACATTTTAAGAACACTTTTGATGTGATTTACCGCATTATGTCAATCCTTTTACAAAAGAAGGGTTGATTTTTTATATGCTATCAAACTATCTTTTAACTTGGATGGGTGAAATCTTTTTTTAAAAGGAATTCATATGAAGAATTTGGCAAAAGTTATGTTTGGCGTTGCTGCAGCTGCTGCAGTGACGGCTTCTGCTGCAGGACAGTTCCCGTTCCCGCAGAACATGAAGTACCCGCACGGTCATATCATTGAATATGCCGATACGGACATGATCAAGGAACATTATAAGCTGTGGAAACAGGCTTGGTACCAGGCTAGCAATGGTTGGGTGCTCGCTCCAGAAGGAACTTGCTCTACTGTTTCCGAAGCTATTGCATACGGTATGTTGATTTCCGTCTACATGGACGATCAGGAAGTTTTCAAAAATCTTTATAAGACTTGGACGGGCAACAGCGCTGGTGCCAATGGCGGTATGAACTGGCGTATCGGTTGCCAAGGCGGTACTGGTACTGCATCTGACGCTGACTTCGACGCTGCTCTTGCTCTCGTGATGGCTTCCAAGCAGTGGAATGACGCTTCTTACCTCACTGCAGGTAAGTCCCTCATTTCTTGGATTGCTTCCAACGATATCGCAAGCAACAAGATTAAGCCGGGTAACCAGTGGAATGACGGTTTCAACCCGAGCTATGCAACGACTGCTAACTTCCAGCTCTTCCAGGATGTTGCTGGCGGTTCTTGGTCTAGCGTTATCTCCCAGGCTTACACTGACTTGAACGGTTGCCAGGATTCTAAGACTGGTCTCGTTCCGGACTGGTGCGACTGGAATTCTCACAAGCCGATTTTGACGTCTGCTGCCGTTTCTAACGATATCGGTTTCTACGATGACGCTGCCCGTACTCCGTGGCGTATGGCTATGGCTTATTACTGGTACGGTGATACCAAGGCTCAGGCTTTCAACAAGAAAGTTGTGGAATGGCTCCTCCCGACAACTCGTACTGCTAGTGGCGTGAATTCTGGTTATAAGTACGACGGTGGTCAGTACTATGCTGATGAAAGCGATATTCGCAACTTTGTTTCTTCTACGTTCTCTGGTGGTCTCGGCCTTGCTACTTCTTCTATCGAAAGTGCTGAAGCAAAGACCTACCTCGGTACCGTTTACAAGGTTCTCAAGGAAAAGAAGAGCTGCTCTACCGCTCAGGGTTGCGGTGAAGGCTCTGTCGCCGGTGAAAAGTACTATCCGGCAACTTTGAACATGATTTACCTCCTCCTCGTGACGGGTAACATGCCTAACCTCTACAATACCACTGGTTTCACTCCGTTCACTCCGGATCCGAGCAAGGCTCCGTCCATCAAGGAAGGCGCCGGTGAACACTTGGCATTCGGTGATACGACTGTTGGCGTTTCTGGCCTCTGGAACTGGGGTGCATACCACGACAAGCTCGGTATCGGCACCAAGATGGTCCCGGATTCTGGCGATTCTCCGCTTTACAGATTGGATGACGGCACTGTCATTGCTCGTGCTTCTATGGAAATTGGTCCGGAACCGGAATGGACTGCTGAAGCAGCTGCCGCTGGCACGCTCAAGTACCCGTCTGCTGGTATCGCAGTTTCCTTCAAGAAGGATGATTGCAAGAAGGACAAGAGCTGCGGTGTGGACTTCTCTGCTCTCGGTATCAAGTACATCCGCGTGACGGCTAAGTCTACTGGCCCGATCCGCATGGCTATCCTCAATACCATCACGGATGAAAACGAAGAAAAGAAGGTCGAAAATGCTGGTGCTGGTTCTGAACCGGGTGTCTATGTTGACAACACCGAAGACTACAAGGAAGTGCTCTACGATATGACCCCGAGCGACTACGGCTTCAAGGGTGCTGGTGCTGGCCTCGAAATCGACATTCTCGACTGGGTTAGCAGAAACAATGCTCCGGAAGGTGTTGAAATCATCAAGAAGATCAAGGGTCTCAAGTGGGAAGTCAAGGATGCTAAGGGTGGCATTGGTGAAATCTCCATCAAGGCTATCGAATTCCTCGATGCAAGCAAGACTGCTATTGACCCGGTCAAGCTCACTGGCGTGGAAATCAAGCCGGTCAGCCTCTACAAGGTCTCCATGATGCCGACCTTCAGCGTCCGTGCAAACGGCATGCAGGTCGAAATCAACGGTGCTAAGGCTGGTAGCGTGTTCGCTGTCTACAACATGCAGGGCAAGGCAATTGCCGGTGGCATGCTCATGAGCAGCAATATGACGGTTCGCGTCCCGACCACGGGTTCTTACATCGTTCGCGTTGGTTCCGAAATGAACCGCGTCAACGTCAAGTAATTCAACTTTGAATTCCTAAAAAGCGAAAAGCCGAGGCGAATGCCTCGGCTTTTTGCTTTGTCATCCCGGCCTGTCATCCTGGAGCCTGCCCTGAGCGCAGTCGAAGGGTGCCGGGGGCGTCTTACACAATTCTTTTCACATTGTCATTCCGGCCTGTCATCCTGAGGGCTTAAGCCCGAAGGATCCAGTTATTTCTTGTATTTTCGTTAGGTCAAGAAGGCTATCGATGAACTTTTTTGATTAAAGGTGTTTGACCGGCCGCTTCGGCGCGGATGATATATGTGCCTTTTGGAAATTTTGCAGGCACTTCAAAGCCACTGACGTTCCCAAGATTATTCCCGTTCAGGTCAAAAAGCGTGTACTTTGTGTAGTTTGGGGCCGTTGCAAGTGCGCGTGTCGCTGAACCCGGAATTGACGTTACCGAATCGGGATTCTCGCCAGGTTTTGGCTTTCGAACTTTGAGGCTCTTTTCCGTGAATTCGATAACATAGCTGCCGTCGCTTTCGCGCTTGATAGCTTTACCGCCCTGTTCTACGATTGCATTTTCACTAACGCTTTTGGTGTCGATGTTCACGCGGAGCGGGATGCTTGCGGGCATGTGCTCATTTGGAATGGCCCATTCTACCGTGAATCCGTCATCTGTTGCGGTTTCTTTTGCAGCATCGACGATGAAGTGGGCTCGATAATAGGCGCCTACGGTGCCGAAGGGGGCTATCCAAAGATTGTTTTCGATGGCGTGCTTGAACTGCTTTTCGATATCCACAGGGTCGATGGCGTAATCGTCACCCTGATCGTTGGTGACGCCATGGTTCAAGACGACGAGCCAGGAACCGCCTTGCACTTGAACATCCCACGGATTCGCCCCTTCGAAGTTACCGATGAAGGCTGCCGTGTCAAGCGACGATAGCATTTCTTCTACCGTGGCGCCTGAACGCGTCCAGATTTTGGCCTTGAGGCTTAACCAGTCCGGTTCCACGTCCCATTCATTACGACCGTGCCAACCGCAGTCGCGGTTGATGAAGTGTCGCGAGTTGATGATGTCTTTAACTTTGGCGTTGTTTTCGCAGAACGGAGTGGCGAATGAAATCACGTGTATTTTGGCTCCGTTCTTTGCGAGTGTCTTTTCGATGTCTTCGGCGAACTGGACGATTTCTTTTTCCAATTCGCTGTTGTCGCTAATCGAAGTCAAATGTCCGTGCGATTCGGTGTGGTTGCCTATTTCATGGCCATTGTTTGCGAGTGCCGCAAAACCGTCGGCCTTTTGCCTATAGCCGCTCCCCATGCTAGTGAGGAAAAACGTGACATGCACATCGGGCTGCTTGTCTAGCACAGGCTTTAGATTTTCAATTTGGTTTTCGAGGGCGTCATCGAAAGTGAAGCTCACGGCACCGACATGGCCGTTCCAGGGAATGGTTTTGATGGGGTTTGCCATGGTAATGCCTGCGAGTCCGAATGCGAGTCCAGAAGTAAGTGCTAATGTTTTGTAATTCATAATCCTAGTCCAACAACAATTAAAATACCCAATAAAAATCAAAATAGTTATATAAGGAAAGGTCCCGGAAAATCCGAGACCTTCGATGGGTTGATTTATAGCAAATCTTGTGATTACATGGCTTCGAGCTTCTTGCCCTTGGTTTCGTTCACCAACTTGGCGACGAACACAAAGCTTATTGCTGCGAAAGTCGTGTAAATCAAATAGGTCGGGCCAATGCCGATGCCGTCCTTGCCGACGAGAACCGGGAAAGACCAGCTGACCAAGAAGTTTGCACCCCACTGGGCAAGGCCGCATATTGCGATAGCCACGGCACGAATGCGGTTGTTGAACATTTCGCCGAGCATCACCCACATCACCGGACCCCATGTAGCGGCAAAGAATGCCACGTAGAAGTTTGCTGCGAGGAGGGCGAAAATACCGCTATTGCCAACGAGGTTGCCGCTTGCGTCGGAACCGAAGATGAAGCAGCACGCGAGAATGCCAAGCGTTAGCGTCATGCCTGCAGAACCGATGAGCAAGAGCGGCTTACGACCAATCTTATCGATGAGGAGAATAGCAGCGATAGTCATGGTCAAGTTAATAGCACTGGAAATCACGCTCGTAAGGAAGGCGTCGCTTTCACCGAAACCGACACTCTGCCAAAGCATGGAACCATAGTAGAAAATCACGTTAATACCCACGAGTTGCTGGAGGATGGCAAGACCGAGACCTGCCCAGACAATCGGAGCGATGCGCTTTTTACCAGCGACCGTTTCGAGAAGGTCTGAAAGCATAGCCGGCTTGTGAGTCTTGAAGGAGTCTTCAATTTCCTGAGCCTTTTCCTTGATGCCGACGGATGCAATCATCGAAAGCACTTTCTGAGCTTCTTCCATGCGGCCCTTGCTCACGAGGAAACGCGGGGATTCCGGGAGCTGCCAGGCGGCGACACCGTAGAGGAATGCCGGGATAGCTTCGACCCAGAACATCACCTTCCAGGATTCAATGCCCATAATCAAGTTGCTTGCGGAACCCGAAATGCGGACGATGATGTAGTTCGAAAGCAGCGCCACGAAGATACCGATAACGATGGCGAACTGCTGCATGGATCCTAGACGCCCACGCAAATGCGCCGGTGAAGTTTCGGCAATGTAAATCGGGGCGATGATGGATGCCACACCGATACCGACACCACCGATGACACGCCAGGCGATGAAATCGTAGATGGTGAACGGGAGACCGGAACCGATTGCACTGATAAAGAAAAGGACGGACGCTGCGAGCATGCAACGTACACGTCCAAATTTATCTGCCAGACGGCCGGCGAAATATGCACCGATGGCAGCGCCAATCAATGCGAGAGAAACCGCAAGACCAAGCTGCATGTCGTTACAATTGAAGTAACCTTTAAGTGCAACGTTGGCGCCGTTAATCACGGACGAGTCAAAACCGAATAGGAACCCTCCGATGGCGGCGGAAAGGGTTATCATGATGACATGTCCAACTTTGTAATTGTCTTCTACTGCCATTTTCGTACCTCTGTTTTTTGAATTTTTCAAATGGATTAGCCGCTAATATAGCTATCAAGAAATTGTAAATTCAAGGTTTACAATTAATCTCGATAGTCCAAAAAGGACTAACGGTTTTCTTACATAAGTCGAAAGTTGTAGCTTCACTGCTCCCGTCCTATTTGTAAATAGATATATATAATTTTCTTACATTGGAACAGAATTTTTTAAAAGCGGCCTTTTTTATATATTCCAACTTGGAATATGTGGCCGATGAATTTTTATTTTGTGGTTTGTAAAAAAAACGCCTTTTTGCGGAAGGAAAAATAAATGAATTTGTCTAGTATAAAAAGAATTTGTGCGGAATTTTTGTTTTTGTGTTTGTCGTCTTTGATGTTCTCGGGATGCGCTGCGACTTCGTCTGGAAACTTGCTGGGAGAAGCCGCTGTCCTCAAGTATTCAACGGACCAGAAAAAGTACCATTATGTGGAAGCGGGGGGAGTCTATGCTGGTGATGAAAGTAGGGAAGTTTCGTCGCCGCATCATTCGAAATCTATGATAGGGCTTGCTGTCAATGCGAAAGTTGAACTTTTGTCATTTGATTACTCGTTGGCTGGGCAAAAAGGGGGATTGTTCTTGTCTGTCCCGATTTCCATTCCGATGGATATTGGGGTGCGTCCGAGTGTTGTGCAATGGATTGGCCCTGCATATTTAGGGGCGGGAGTCTCTTTTGTTGGTGGCTATTATTCCAATGAACAAAAAGAAAATTATGAGCCTAAAGTGAATAATCCGAAGGGACGTTTTGACGGCTTTATTTTGTACAACATTGGCGGCGGTGCAATGTTTGATCTCGGTGAAGTGTTTTCTTTGGGAGCTTACGTCAATTACGAACGGGTCGCTTTCAATAGCGGCGGATCGAATGCTAAAAACGAGATATTTTCGGATTGGACGAGCGATAAGGGCAGGGAAAACTACCCGGGGTATGCGCATCGAACGAATGTGTTGACGTTTGGCATCAGCGCTTTTTGGGAAAAGAAACATCCCTGGGGTTTGTATTTGGAATATGCACCGGAAGAAATCCCGCTAAATGACAAGCGCGGTAAGCTTCAGGGTGGCTGGATTTTCTTGTATTGATTTGATAATAAAAGGGGAATTTGCTAAATTTGCTCTCGAAAATTTAATGTGGGGCGTTTGCCCCTGAGGTTCAATCATGTTTCGTGAAGTAAAGAAAGAAGAGACCTTCCCGCAGATTGAAGAGCGTGTGCTCGGCTTGTGGGATAAGGATGAATCGTTCAAGAAGTCGCTGGACTCCCGTCCGGAAACCGAACCGTATACATTCTATGATGGCCCTCCGTTTGCAACGGGCCTTCCGCACTATGGTCACTTGCTTGCCGGTACCATCAAGGACATCGTTCCGCGTTACTGGACCATGAAGGGCAAGAAGGTTCCGCGTGGTTTCGGTTGGGACTGCCACGGTCTTCCGATTGAATCTCTCGTGCAGAACGAACTTGGTCTCGCTGGCGTTGCCGAAATCCAGAAGCTCGGCGTCGACAAGTTCAACGAAACTTGCCGCGGCAAGGTGCTCAAGTACACGAGCGAATGGAAGAAGACCGTTCGCCGCATGGGCCGTTGGGTGGACTTCGACAAGGGCTACAAGACCATGGACAAGAACTTCATGGAATCTGTGTGGTGGGTGTTCAAGCAGTGCTTCGACAAGGGCCTCATCTACCAGGGCTACCGCATCCAGCCGTACAGCCCGGCGCTTGCCACTCCGCTTTCGAACTTCGAAACGAACCAGGGCTATAAGGACCGTCAGGACCCGTCTCTGACGCTCATCTTCCCGCTCAACACGGACGAAGCCAAGTTCAAGGACACGAGCATCCTCGTGTGGACGACGACTCCGTGGACACTTTATTCCAACTTCTGCATTGTTGTGGGTCCGGACATGGACTACAACCTTGTGGAACAGGATGGCAAGAAGTACTGGATTGCCGCAAGCCGTACCGCGGCCTACTTCAAGAACCCGAACATCGTCGATACCTGCAAGGGTTCTGAACTCGTGGGCAAGGACTACGAGCCGCTTTCCCGTATCTCCGACGCATTCGTGACGCCGGACCAGCTGTCCCGCCACTACAAGATTTACCCCGCCGACTACGTGAGTACCGAAGACGGTACCGGTGCCGTGCATACCGCTCCTTCCTTCGGTGAAGAAGACTTCCAGAAGGGCGCAGAACTCGACCTCGGCCTTTTCGACCCGCTCGATACCGAAGGCAAGTTCACGGACAAGGTCCCGATGTGGAAGGGCCTTGGCGCTAAGGAAGCCGACAAGGAAATTATCCGCTTCTTCAAGGAACAGGGCCGCGTGTTCAAGCAGGACACGATTGTGCATAGCTATCCGCACTGCTGGCGTACCGGCGTTCCTCTGATTTACCGCGCCCTCAAGACTTGGTTCCTCAAGATTGATGCGCCTGTTACTAGCAAGGACGGCGTGACCAAGACTCTGAAGGAATGGATGGTCGAAAACAACCAGACTGTGAACTGGGTTCCGGATCACATCAAGAACGGACGCTTTGGCAAGTGGCTCGAAGGCGCCCGCGACTGGAACCTTTCCCGTAACCGCTTCTGGGGTACGCCGATTCCGGTGTGGCTCAGCGACGACGGCGACATGATTGCCGTGGGCAGCATCGAAGAACTGCAGCAGCTCACCGGCGTGAAGCTCGACGACTTGCACAAGCACTTTGTGGACAAGCTCACGATTGAAAAGGACGGCAAGGTTTACCGCCGCACGCCTGAAGTGTTCGACTGCTGGTTTGAATCCGGCTCCATGCCGTATGCCAGCCGCCATTACCCGTTCGAAAACAAGGAACTCGTGGAACGCAGCTTCCCGGCCGACTTCATTGCCGAAGGCCTCGACCAGACTCGTGGTTGGTTCTACACCTTGACCGTACTTTCTAACGCATTGTTCCAGAAGCCGGCATTCAAGAACGTGATTGTGAACGGTATTATCTTGGCCGAAGACGGCTCCAAGATGAGTAAGTCCAAGCGCAACTACCCGGACCCGAACGATCTTATCGAACGCACGGGTGCCGACGCCATCCGCTTGTTCATGATCAACTCCGCCGCTTTGAAGGCCGAAGATCTCCGCTTCAGCGAAGAAGGCGTGAAGGGCATCGTGAAGCAGGTGATGCTCCCGCTTTGGAACGCTGTTGCATTCTTTGTCTCGAACCACAATGCTGACGCCGCCAAGGGCCAGCTCACGTGGAAGCCGGGTCAGGAAGTAAAGAGCGACAATGAACTTGACCGCTGGATGCTTGCAACGCTGCAGGATCTCGCTGCCAAGGTTGAAGTCGAAATGAAGGCTTACCGCCTGTACAACGTGGTGCCTGCCGTGATTGCCGCAGTTGATGACCTCACGAACTGGTACGTGCGTCGCAGCCGTCGCCGCTTCTGGAAGTCCGAAAACGATGGCGACAAGAACGCCGCCTACGCCACCATGTACAAGGTCTTGGTGGACTTCTCCAAGATTCTCGCTCCGTTCCTCCCGCTCCTCGCCGAAGAAATCTACCAGATTCTCGTTCGCGAAGTCGATGATAACGCTCCGGTGAGCGTACACCTCTGCGAATTCCCGAGCGCTGACAAGTCCCTCATGGACGAAAAGCTTGTGGAACGCATCGCCATGGTGCGTGGCATGGTCGAAATGGGCCGCGTGATTCGTGCAACGAACAACGTAAAGAACCGTATGCCGATTGCTAGCATGACGGTCGTTGCTCACGGTAACGAAGAAAAGAACGTCGCCGAGACCATGAAGGACTTGATCCTCGAAGAACTCAACGTTCGCGAAATGAAGTTCCTCGAAGATGAGACGAAGCTCGTGAAGCTCTCCGCCAAGCCGAACTTCCTCGCCATCAAGGCGAAGGGCCCGGATTACGCGAAGAACATGAAGGTGATTTCTGCGAAGCTGAATTCGCTGAGCGTCGATGAAATCAAGGCTCTGCAGAATGGTGAAACCATCAAGTTCGACTTCGGTGAAGTCGGTGCAGACTGCCTGATGCTCAACCGCATCGTGGCCGATGGCATGGCCGTGGAAGCCAACCAGCACTTCACCGTGGCTCTGGACTTGAAGATTACGGACGAACTCCGCCGCGCCTGCGTGGCCCGCGAACTCGTGAACCGCATCCAGAACCGCCGTAAGGACCAGAACTACGCCATCACCGACAAGATCGAAGTGACGCTGTTCTCTGCAAGCGACGTCTTCAAGCAGGCTGTTGCCGAGAATGAAGCTTACATCGCCGGAGAGACGCAAGCTGTCGCCATCAAGTGGGCTGCCGCTGCCGATGGCCTCGAAGCAAACGACGCCGATGGAGAGGCTTTCGCATTCACGACGGTAAAAGCCTAAATACTCTCAAAAAGATTCTAAAAACGCTCTTTCCTTGTGAAAGGGCGCTTTCTTTATTTGGTCTTTTGTTTTAAAAAGTGTATATTTATGGGTGAGGTATGAATATGCAAACCGCTACAATTGAAATAACAGCTGCAATGGAACCTTATGTAAATAAGCGTGATATGTGGCTGAAACAACGTGCGATGCTCCTGTACCCCTATATTCAAAATGGGACTATTTCGCATGGCCGTGCTGCCGAGATTCTTGAAATGGACAAGTGGTCTCTTATCCAGCTGTATGGCTCTATGGGCATCCCGTATATTGACATGGACGAAGCGGAACTTGAACGCGATATTGCAAACGCTTTAGCTGCTTGCGGAGAGTCTAAGTGATAGTTGTCTCTGACACGACTCCATTATTGACTCTGTTCAAAATTGGACGGATTGATGTTTTAAATAAACTATATAATTCCGTACACATCCCTTTTGCTGTGTTTGAAGAATTGACTCGCAATACTGAATACCCTGAAGAAGCGGAGTATTTTAGGAATTGCCCGTTTTTAGAAGTCCATTCGGACCTTTCAGCAGATAGAGTTTCCCTATTGCTGCGGGCGACGGGGTTGGACCTGGGCGAAAGCGAAGCGATTATCTTGGCAGACGAAAAGCAACCGAGTCTTTTGCTGATTGATGAAAGCAAGGGCCGTGTTGTTGCAGAGAGCATGAAACTAACGATTACCGGAAGTATAGGCATTCTCTTTGCAGCATATCAGAAAAAGTTGCTTACTGCAGATGAAATTGACCAAAGTGTTACGATGCTTAGGGGCATGAACCGCTTTATCGGCGAAAAACTTTTCAACCTTCTGTTGTCGCTGGTTCACAATAAGAAATAGGCCCTTTCTATTCCTTTTTCTCCCTAAAAACACCCTTTCCTCTTTACAAATTGGCCCGAGTTCGCCATTTTTATGACAAAAACGCTCGTTTTTGTAAACTTTTTGAGAGTTTGGCCCATTTTTAAGTTACTTTTAAATTGGTAGAATTTTAACGAGGTGTTTATAGAATAAACCGAATTGACATAGTTTGAGCATTGCCCTTGTTCTCCACTTGGAAATCTGGAAAATTTCGAAATCTTCGAGAATAAGTCGCAAAGGTTCACGCCCTCTGGGCATGGGCCGTTTGTGCATTTCGAAGATGGGTTTTCCAGAGCCTCAAGTGGAATTGCACTGACAACGGCTCACGCTTTTTGTTTAGTACAAATTCTAAACATTAACGAGGTCGTTGTGATTGTGCAATTTGGGGCTGCCGAAAGATGTCGGTCAAAGGGATGCACTATGAAAAAGCGGACAGTTTCTCTTGCAAAGTATTCTTGGATGGGCTTTCTCCTGGCGGGTTCCGTACTTGCTGTTCTCGCCGGATGCGGTGGTGATGACAGCGACAAGTCGAGTGCTGCCGAACCATCTATGGAGACATCTTATGCGTCAAAAGAAGACTTGCCGAGTTGTACTTCCAAGCGCATGGCCGAAGTTGAATCGACTGAAGATGGCAAGATGTATGTCTGCTACGATGATTCGTGGAAGAAAATTGACTATACGGAAGATGAAGTGGAAGATTTGCCGAGTTGTACGGACAAACGCGAGGGTTCGGTTGCTTACTTGAGTTCAACCGAGGGCTTTGTTGTCTGTAAGAATGAAAAATGGCAAAAACAAACTCCTATTAGTTCAGATGAACCTAAAGAAAGTTCGTCATCGGTTTCGCCGAGTTCATCTGGTGATGTTGACGAGGGTTCAGAAAATGGTTCTAGCAGTTCTTCGGCGAAAACAAGCTATGTTGTGGTAAAGGCAAAATCTGATCTAATTGAATGCAATTCGTCCAACAAAGATGTTCGTGCTTTGATACTTGCAGATTCTTCGTATTACACATGCAATACGAAGGAGTGGGAAAAGGATGAAGGTTACCTCGGCTACGATGTTGTCGCTGACAGAGAAAATCTTCCATTATGTAATGTGGGTAACGCCAAACAGAGGGTTCTTGCAAAGAAGGATTCTGTTTTCTTTGTTTGCGATTCCGTGAAATGGGAGCCTGAACTTGCTGAAGGATATCTTGTCCAGAACGCCTCTATTCTAGGTGCGGCTCACAAGGGTCCGTTCAAATTTGATTCTCCGCTCCTGTTGCGTGAAATGCTACTGCGAAATGATTCGCTGATTTATTCGGGACGCGAATATGTCGATGAAATCTCCAGCAACAAGGGCGACTTCGTGATTCCGAAGGTGAATATGGTTTACCCTTATGCGGAATTAGAAGTACGTGGTTTGTGGCGTAACGAAATTACTGGCGACTGGTCCAAAGATTCAATGACGCTTCGTGTATTGACTGATTTGACCAAACGTACCGATGTGAATATCAACTTGCTCACGCATCTTGAATATGATCGTGCCGTGACTCTTGTGAATAAGGGCTATAGCGTGTATGCCGCCAAGAAACAGGCAGATTATGAAATTATGACTGCTCTCGGTTTTGCGACAACGGTGGAATATTCCGAAAATCTAAAAACCTTCGTTGCATCGACGAATTCCTATTACGATGCGAACTCTACGCTGATGGCGATATCGCTTTTGTTCATTGGCAACCGTAGTGAAGCCGAAATTCAGAAGGTTGTGGATGAATTCCGCAAAGATGTTGCGGATGATGGCGAATGGAACGGTGCAAGTGCTGGAGCGACCAAGGCGAAAATGGCAGACTGGGCGGAAAGCTTCGACGCAACTCCAGTGCGTGCCAATGTGAAAACCTGGAACATTGTGGATATTCCTAGCTACGAAAATTACCTGACAATCTTCTGGAATAATGCGTATGGCTTGGGCGGTTGTGCTTCGACGCGTTATGGCGTGGTCTCTCTGAATACGAATAAGTCCAGCCAAAACTACAATGTTCATTACATTTGCGAAGCCAATGGCTGGCGTAAGGCTACGGACTTTGAAAAAGATACATACGAATGGAGTGATGGAAAGTCGGGTGAAGTCAAAAAAGGTAATGTGACGGAAACCTACTATGTGTTTGAAAATGGGAAATGGGGTGTTGCGAAAAATGAAACGGCATTGGGTATATGTGATTCCAAACGTAGTGGCGAAATCGGAAAGATTAATGAAACGTATTATGTTTGTTCTAGTGGAAAATGGTCAGTAGCAACAGAATTGCAGTATGATACTTATCAATTTGGTGCGGGCAAAGAAGGTGAAGTTCGCAAAGGTAAAGTGAACACAAGTAAATACTATGTGTACGAAAATGGATCTTGGCGTGCTGCGAAAAATGAAGCTGAAAATACCCTTGGTGCATGTCTAGTTAGTCGTGAAGACGAGATTGGCAAGGCTAGTGGTGTATACTACATCTGTAGATCGAAAAATTGGGAAGAAGCGAGTGTGTTGGAATATGATACCTATGGTTGGGCGGCAGGAACCGAGGGCGAAGTAAAGCCCGGAAATGTGTATGTGGACAATCATTATGTTTATGAGAATGGAACTTGGAGAGCGTGTAAAAATGATGTTGAATATGATTTGGGTGCTTGCGTAACAAGTCGTGAGGGCGAGGTTGGCAAATCTGCTGAAATGTATTACACGTGTAAGTCTTCTGTATGGGCAAAATCAACTGCGTTTGAGTATGATACTTATGGCTGGAACGCTGGAACTGAAGGCGAAGTAAAGGCTGGAAGCGTAAATACAAGTAATTATTACATCTATAAAAATGACAAATGGCAAACTGCGACAAGTGTGGAAAAAGATTTGGGAGGGTGCACAACTGCCCGCGAAAGTGAGGTTGCTAAAGACGGTAGTGCATATTATATCTGTAAGTCGAAAATTTGGACTACTGCGACTAGTGCTGAAATTGACTTGGGCGGTTGCGTTCTTAGCCGAGAAAAAGAAGTTGGCGAGTCTAAGGGTATTTATTACATTTGTAAGTCAAAAAACTGGAAAACGGCAACTGCTTTGGAGTATGATACATACGGCAAAACTTGTTTGATGGATGGTACAATTGTTGATGGTGAAATTGAATCGTCTAATAGATATGTTTGCGATGGAGGTTCCTTCAGAACTGCTACTGACATTGAAATCTCTCTTGATAAAGGTTGTGTCAGCTATACTGAAGGAACCGAAATAAGGAAAAATGTGTCAGTTGCTCGGGATTCTGTATTTCATTGCAATAAAAGTTTGTGGAATATTTCTATAGAGTTTACTTATGGCTTTTTAACTGATTCAAGAGATGGTAAAATTTATAAGACTATTGTTATCGGAACGCAAACATGGATGGCTGAAAACCTGAATTATGCTGACAGTTCGGCGTATCCGAGCATGACGGGACGGTCTTCGTGTCTCGGCAATTCTGCAGATAGTTGCGTAAAGTATGGACGCCTTTATTCATGGGCTATTGCTATGGATAGTGCAGGAACATTTAGTACCAACGGGAAAGAATGCGGATATGGAAATTTTTGCACGCCTACACATCCTGTGCGTGGAGTTTGCCCTGAAGGATGGCATTTGCCTACAGGTGAAGAATGGAGTAGATTGTATTCATCTGTAGAATCTTCTCCATACGCTTTGCAAATAAAAGGTCTTGAAAAGTGGCCCGATGCAACAGATGCTTATGGCTTTTCAGCACTTCCTATCGGCAGAGATCGTGATGAGTATTATGCTCGCTTTTGGAGTACAACTCAGGTTACGACTTTCAGTAATGGGAAAACTACAGCTCTTTACCTATACTTGGCAACGGATCGAGTGACTTTTAGTGGCGCAGAAAAGTCTGGCAAAGTTTTTGTTCGTTGCCTCAAGGATTAAGCCTGCAATCATTAATATGCTAAAGACTTATAATGAAAAGATAAAATAGAATCTGAATCTTTATAAAATTCATAAAAAATGAGGTGCGATTTTGAGTACTGACGCTGAACTTGCTATGGCATATATATTGCTTTGTCACGAGCACTTACTAACCCTTTGCAATTTGAGGGATAAGCTTGAAATTGCCTGTGATTCTGAAATAGGGACCTTTGTTTCAGATTGTAAAGACAATCGAAGACTTTACTTGGCCTACTATTTTGAATATGGTGAAAATGAATACAAATTTGATATTTGTGTTAGTAGGGAAGAACCTAGGGGAACGTTCTTTAATTTGGGCTTTAAACGAAAAGACAACCATAAAATAGATTGTCCTACAGATACAAAAAATTGTCAAGCAATTCTTAATGCGGTAAATGTTAAATTTGGAACAAATTATGGCTTTAGTAATGAGGGTAAAACCCTCTATTTGAGTTCATTATCAGAGGAAAACCTAAAAAAATTTCTTGAATTTGCATTCAGTAGTTGTGGTTTAAAGAAATTGTCAAGGTACAAAAGTGATTGTAAAAATGGCTTCTTTACCTTTACAAGAGCCAAAGAAATCACAAGAGTTCCATAATAAATGCGGAGAGTATTTCTAATTTGAACAGTGCTGAGTGAACAAATTATCGCTTCTGCGTTAGGGATAGTGACCCCTTGGGGACAAGACTCGCGAAGCGAGGCTTGGTTGTAAGAGCGACGCGGGTGTGCCGCAGATGCGCACGGGTTGCCTTGCAATATAGCCCGACCTTGCCGAAGGCAAGGGAACGCCTGAAGTTTTCGACTGCTGGTTTGAATCCGGTTCTATGCCGTATGCTAGCCGCCATTATCCGTTCGAAAACAAGGATCTCGTGGAACGCATCGCCATGGTGCGTGGCATGGTCGAAATGGGCCGCGTGATTTGCACTACGAACAACGTAAAGAACCGTATGCCGATTGCCAGCATGACGGTGGTTGCTCACGGCACCGAAGAAAAGAACGTTGCCGAGACCATGAAGGACTTGATCCTCGAAGAACTCAACGTTCGTGAAATGAAGTTCCTCGAAGATGAGACGAAGCTCGTGAAGCTCTCCGCCAAGCCGAACTTCCTTGCCATCAAGGCGAAGGGCCCGGATTATGCCAAGAACATGAAGGTGATTTCTGCCAAGCTGAATTCGTTGAGCGTCGATGAAATCAAGGCTCTGCAGAATGGCGAAACCATCAAGTTCGACTTTGGTGAAGTCGGTGCCGACTGCCTGATGCTCAACCGCATCGTGGCCGACGGTATGGCTGTGGAAGCCAACCAGCACTTCACCGTGGCTCTGGACTTGAAGATTACGGACGAACTCCGCCGCGCCTGCGTGGCCCGCGAACTCGTGAACCGCATCCAGAACCGCCGTAAGGACCAGAACTACGCCATCACCGACAAGATCGAAGTGACGCTGTTCTCTGCAAGTGACGTCTTCAAGCAGGCTGTTGCGGAGAACGAGGCTTACATCGCCGGAGAGACGCAAGCTGTGAAGATTGCTTGGGCTGCCGCCGTCGATGGCCTCGAAGCCAACGACGCCGACGGCGAAGCTTTCAGCTTCACGACGGTCCGCGCTTAATAAGGCGAAAGTCGCGCAATTTAAAAGAGACGTTCCAAACGGGGCGCCTCTTTTTTTTGTTCCTTTGTCTAGCAAAAATGAATTAACCTTCCTCGAACTCCTTTAGCTTGAGCTCTTGGATCATTGTTTCTAGGTTGCAGTATTGCTCATCGCCGTGAAATTCGGCTCCGGGTTTCGGGTCTATTGTTTTGCCTTCGGCAATCTTCTTCCCGTATTCTACTTCGGCAAGTGCCCATTTGCCGATGAAATCTTTCGCGACAGTTTCGACATCTTCGGAAAGTCTGGTCTGTAGAAACCAGAAATACTTGCCGAAATTGCGGTTCGCAACGCGCGTTTCTTTTTTGCATTCGGGACAATACGATGTTGCTTGCGAGCCTCCTGAAAGCGGTGAACCTGTAAAGCTGCGGATAAGGGCGGTCCCGCCGCATGAACAGTCCACGCGGAATTGGTCGGTTTCCCAAATGCGGAGGAGCGTTGCTAACCTGAGGTTGACGGTAACGATGCTGCCTGCGATGCAGAATCGCCTTGAAGTCTGTAGTGGGCCCACGTAAAGACCGCCACCCTTGATGGCGTAGTGCACGTCGATATTTGCATACCGAGGTGATGCAAGAATTTCGTCCTTATGCCGCAAAATAAGGTCCAAATTGTCATAGAACAGCTTGCGCTTGCGTTCGAAGCTTTTTTTCTGGATTTCGCGAATCTCGTCTTGTTCCTTTTTCTCCTGTTCCATTTCATCACTGATCAGCTTTAGACCGTTCGATTGCCGCTTGAAGAAATCTAGGGCTGATTCGCGTTTGTTTTCCGGTTCTTTTACGAAGTTTGGGAATGGTTTTGTGTCGTCTATTTTGATGGTCGCCATTGGAAGCCTCCTGCTAATGGAATCCTATTTTTTTTAGATTTATGCATGTATGTGTATTTATGCATAAATCTAAAACTTAATATACAAATATCGAGTGTCATAAAATGTCGTTTCAGAAAATTTTTATCTTGTGGTTCGAGGAGAATTTATGTCTATCATCAACGAAATTCAAAAAGCACTTTTTGAAAAACAGGATTTGAAGTTCAAGGCTTTCCATAGCAAGCTGATCCCGACGACGGATGCAAAGTCGATTATCGGCGTGCGCACTCCCGACTTGCGTGCGATTGCAAAGGAATTTGCAAATCACCCCGATGTGGAAAAATTCTTGACCACGCTCCCGCATAAGTATTACGACGAAAATCAAATACATGCGTTTATTTTGTCTTTAATTAAAGATTATGATGATTGTGTATCGCATATCGATGCTTTTTTGCCGTACGTGGATAACTGGGCAACGTGTGACCAGATGCGCCCCAAGGTTTTTGCGAAGGCTGCGAACCGCAAGCGACTTTTGAAAGATGTTGAGCGCTGGATGAAAGCTCCCGTGACCGATGTCTACACGGTACGTTTTGGCATTGAAACTTTGATGTCGTTCTTTTTGGACGATGACTTTGATCCGAAATTTTTGAAATGGGTTGCGAAAATCCGCAGCGAGGAATATTACCTCAATATGATGGTGGCGTGGTTCTTTGCGACGGCACTTGCAAAGCAGTACGAGGCGACACTCCCGTTCATTGAAAAACATGCGCTCGATACATGGACGCATAACAAGACTATCCAGAAGGCGATTGAAAGCTATCGCATCACGGATGAGCAAAAAGCGTATCTGAAGACCTTAAAATTATAGTATCTTTAAAATATGATTGATTATACCGTACAGACCGTAAAAACTGACAATTTTGAAATGGACTACCTCAAGTTTGGCACGGGCGCGCGTACGCTCGTGTTGCTGCCGGGGATGAGTCTTAAGAGTACGATGGGCCTCGCCTCGATGGTGGTGGATTCGTACAAAATATTCGCAGACGATTTTACGGTTTACCTATTCGACCGCAAAAAGAATTTCGGTGAATCGTATCCGATGGAACAGATGGCTGCTGACACTGCCGAAGCGATGGATGCTCTTGGCATTGAATGCGCCTGCTTCATTGGAATTTCGCAGGGTGGCATGATTTCGCAAATCATTGCTGAACAATACCCGCAGAAGGTCGAACGCTTGGCGCTCGGTTGCAGTGCTGCTCGCTTGAACGAAATGTCTCGCGCGGTGATGACGGAATGGAAACGCCTCGCCGAAGCTCGCGATATCGAAGCCCTCTGCTCGAATTTTATAGATAAAGTTTTTTCTGCTGAAACAATCCGCAAGTACAAAAAGAGCCTGATGCGCATGAATACGAATGCGACTGAACAGGACATGGCTCGATTTTGCGTTTTGGCAAAGGCCTGCCTTGAATACGATGCTTTTGCAGGACTCGAAAAGCTCAAGTGCCCGACGTTTGTTTTGGGCGCCGAACTTGACCAGGTTCTGGGCGTAATTGCATCCCGTGAAATTGCCGAAGTGCTAAAGCAAAATGGCGTACCGGTGGAACTCTACGTTTACGAGAACTACGGCCACGCAGCTTATGACGAAGCCCCGGATTACCGTGCAAGGATTTTGGAGTTCTTGAAAAAGTAGTGGGGGCGTTGCGGGGAACTCCCCGCTCGTGGGGGTGATGTAAGACCAATGGAGATCCCCGCTTTCGCGGGGATGACATGGGGCTGCAATCAGGGGGATTCTTCCCCCTCCAATAAAATAAAAAGCGTATTTTTGCGCACTTCCTACCCCCTAAAACGGCCTTTTTCCTGCATTTCCTTCCTACTTCCAACTATTTTCATTGTTTTTAAGCATATTCTTTCGTCTCTCGTCTTTCGTCTTTCGTCTATCTTTTCTATCTTTGCGCTAGCTCAGGCAATATCGCCTGGGCGTAAACAATCACCGGCTTGCAAGAGTCGCTTCGGTGGCGCAGTACAATTAATATTGACTTCGCTTTGTGGCTTAATTGCAGTCCGGGTAGTAACAACCGAAAAGGAAAATATACTATGGCTAATTTGCCTTCCGTCGAAGATCTGCTTGCTGCAGGCTCCCACTTTGGTCACCAGACTCAGCGCTGGAATCCGAAAATGAAACCGTACATCTTGGCAGAAAAGAACGGCATCTACGTTCTCAACCTCTCCAAGACTCGTGACCTCCTCGAAGAAGCTGCTAAGGCTGCTGCCAAGATTTCTGAATCTGGCAAGACCGTGCTCTTCGTTGGCACGAAGCCGACTGCACGTCAGTGCGTGCTCGACGCTGCTGCTACCTGCAACCAGTTCTCCGTCACCAACCGTTGGTTGGGTGGTATGCTCACGAACTTCCAGACTGTCCGCAAGTCCATCAAGAAGATTGACAAGATCGACACCATGGAACAGGACGGCACCTTCCAGGCTCTCTCCAAGAAGGAAGTCCTCGACAAGACTCGTGAACGCGCCAAGCTCCTCGACGTGTTCGGTGGTATCCGCGAAATGGTGAACCTCCCGGGCCTTCTCGTCGTGACCGACCTCGCTCACGAAAAGATCGCTGTTGCAGAAGCTCGCCGTCTCCACATTCCTATCATCGGCATCTGCGACACGAACGTCGATCCGACCCTCGTGGACTACCCGATTCCGGCAAACGACGACGCTGTGAAGTCCCTCAAGCTCATTGTGGACTACATCGCTGCTAACGTCAAGCCGCGCGTCGCTGCTGACAAGAAGGAATCCAAGGAAGAAGTGAAGAAGTTCGACAACGGCGAGGACAAGTAATATGCAGATTACCGCATCCCTCGTTAACGAACTCCGCCAGAAGACTGGCGTCGGCATGATGCAGTGCAAGAAGGCACTCGTCGAAACTGACGGTGACATGGACAAGGCCGTTGAACTCCTCCGCAAGCACGGTGCTGCTGTCGCTGCAAAGCGCGCAGACAAGGCTGCTAAGGAAGGCCGCGTTTACCTTATCGAAACTGCTGACAAGGCTGCCGCTTTCGAACTCACCTGCGAAACTGAACCGGTTTCCAACAACGACGACTTCGTTGCCCTCGCTGCTATGGCCACCAAGGCTGTTGAAACGCAGGATATCGCTTCCGTCGAAGATCTCAAGAACGCTGTCGTCGATGGCGTCAAGATCAATGACCGCCTCCAGGACGTCCTCGTGAAGATTCAGGAAAACATTGACTTCCGCAAGTTTGCAGTAATCAAGAAGGTCCCGAACTCCGTGTTTGGCGTTTACAGCCACATGAAGGGCAAGATCGGTGTTATCACTGAACTCGCTTTCGAAGGCTCTGCTGACGAAGCTGCTCTCAAGCAGGCTGCTAAGGACATCGCTATGCAGGCCGCTGCTTTTGCTCCGGTTGCATTGAACGATGCTGCAGTTCCGGCTGAAACGATCGAAAAGGAAAAGGAAATTGCCAAGGCTCAGATCGAAGCTTCTGGCAAGCAGACCAAGCCTGAATTCATGCAGCGCCAGATTGATGGCCGCGTGGCTAAGGTCCTTAAGGAAATCGTTCTCGAAGACCAGGAATTCTTCATGTCTGAAAAGAACCCGAAGAAGCTCTCTGTCAAGGACTACCTCCAGGAAGTCGTTGCAAAGCAGCTCGGCCTTACCAGCTTGAAGGTCGTGAACTTCATCCGCTTCGAACGCGGTAACTAAGTTCGCCTGCTGTCATCCTGGAGCCTCGATAGAGGCGATAGGATCCAGACCGAAAATTAAATTGGTCGTCCCTCGCGGGGCGGCCAGTTTTTTTATTGAACTTCAGCGTCATCCTGAGCGTAGCGAAGGATCCAGTGAAGTTTTAAATAAACTATATTTTGTGAAACAGGAGAAGTTTATGCTGAAAAAGTTCTTGTCTTTCGCGTTAACGGGTTATGTCGCTCTCGCACTTTTTGCTTGTGATGATGATTCTAATTCGTTCCAAGCACCGGAACAAGACCCGCCGCAAGTCGGCACGGAAAGTTCTTCTTCTGAAGCCACTGAAATAAGTTCCTCTTCACAAAATTCGGCTGCAAGTTCTTCATCGCAAGATGTGGCAGAAAGCTCTTCGTCCGAAGAATCTGTATTGCAAAGCTCTGTATCCGAAACGCTTCCCTTTGACACGACGGGAATCAGACCTCAGCTTATAAAATATACGATCGACCCGGATACATTCTCGAATGAAACCAGAGAAAAAGCAGGTCAGTTCCTTGGACATTTCATCACGACCGATGAAATAGTTAATCCGTACTGCATGGTCATGCATGTTTATGAAAACGGCAAAATCGTTACAGATTATATGGGCGTTCGTGATGTTTCGAATTGCGTACTTGTCGTTCGAGAGGATTCGCTTATGTTCTCGAATATCCGGAATTGCAGAAATGTCCCAATTTGGGGATCGTGCCAAAATGCGGAAGCATACTCGCGAAAAATTAAGGTCGGAGATGATGAATACTACTTTGGCGTATCTGAAAAGCAGTTGCAGCTAACGCAGTTGACGGATTCGACGATGACTATTTGGATTGCCGCAAATCCGTCTTATGAACCCAAGGAAACTACGCCAAGTACATGGAAAAAAAGCGTCTTCGAAAAAGATACCATGGTGACATCTGTTGCGAATAAAGTTGATTCAAGTTATGTCGATACAATTTCCATTAAAAAGTACGGCTTGACTATTACGGATTGGGGCAGTACATGGATTTTTGAAAATGAAACTTGCACGACCGAAGATTTTGTACGTGACGCTGCGAGAACTCCGGAGGAACAGTGCAAGGACTGGGAAAATTACCGCAATAGTTTTGTCGATTGCACCGCCCGCAACATGAAAACTCCCAAAGGCGTTTATCCTAGATTGTGCCGTCCAAGTAAAATAGACCATTACACCGTCTGGTGTATTCTCGATAGCGAAATGCCAACCGCGGATGAATAGGAAAGTCTCGGCGTCATGGGGCTTTAGCCCCATCCATTAAAGTTTTAAATAAATTATATTTTGTGAAACGGGAGAATTTTATGCTGAAAAAGTTTTTGTCTTTGTCCGTAACGGGGCTTGTCTCTTTAGCTCTTTTTGCCTGTGATGATGATTCTAATTCGGTTCAGGCTCCGGAACGAAACCTGCCGCAAGTCAGCACGGAAAGTTCATCTTCTGAAGCCTCTGTAATAAGTTCCTCTTCGCAAAATGTGACTGAAAGTTCCTCGTCCGAGGAATTGCCTCTTCAAGATACGACTGCCAAAAAAACGCATTTCGATAAGCTGCCTTTCGATACCACGGGCGTTGAACCCGATATTTATCACTATGGACCTCTTCTAGAAGATGAGGATTCGACCTATTTTAAAGAAATCTTTGGCGAAAAAGTAAAGGACGCTTTCTGGGTCCAGCCTGAAGATGATGGCTATTGCTACACCATCGATGAACCGGAAGGAGAATTGGGCGGTGGTTATATAACTAATGCACCGTATCAATATATAATTATCGAACAAAATGATTCACTTCTGTTTACTGAATATCAGTACTGTTCTACCTATGAATGGGGGGACTGCCATAGAGATGAGTATGCCTACTCACAAAAAATTACGGTTGGCGCAGACACCTTCTATTATGGAGTGTATGAATCCCTATTGATTCTGAATAAACTGACCGATTCTACAATTACTCAGTGGACAGTGAAAAATCCCAGCTATGTTCCGCCTGCTCAAGATACGACTATTCATGGCTGGAAAAAGAGCTGGTTCGAGGACGATTCAATGGTGACCTTTGTCGGCGCAAATCCGAACTCCGACTATGTGGATACCATTTTCATTGAAAAATACAATCTGAAAATCACTGATTTCGAAAAGACATGGATCTTTGAAAATGAAACCTGTACCAAATTGGGTTATAAAGCTGCCCCTGGGATAACCCCGGCAGAATCTTGTAGAGCCTTTATTGAGCACTATAACGAAGGCGCTAAATGTATCCAACGCAATATGGGCTTGTCGAAATATATGTTCGCAAGGTTATGCCGTCCTGAACCTCATAGGTATAGACAGAGCGATGTTTGGTGCATTCTCGACGGCGAAAAGCCGACAGAATTAAGCAAAGATTGATTTATTCTGAAATCGGAATTTCTTGTACGGGGTCGCGCTGTTCCAGATTGACCTTGTAGCCGTGTTCTATGGTTGTCCCGAGCCGCAACTGGATTAACTTCATCGCGTGTTCGCGGGCCCTGCGCTTGAGTTCGGCGCTGTTCTCCTGTTCGTATTTCTTTTGTTCAGAAATAAAGAACTGCTTGAAGTCCTCAAAACGGATGTTGTTGAACCAGCCCTGCCTTTCCCAAAGAATTTGTATGCTCTCGAAATCAATGCTGTGGCTCAGAATCTTGGGCTCCGGCAGATAAATGAAAATGTTCTGCGAGTTCGGTTCGACAAGAATCTTGATATCCTTCAAGTCATAACCCAGCTTGACATCGCCCTCATAAACAAGCGAAAATTCTTTGATGGACTTGTTGATTCTCCAGTCAGGCATGTATTCGAGAAGCTTTTTGGCGTCCTGGTAGTTCGCGTTTTTGCGGTAGTGGTGGTGGAGCGTCGCAAGCTCCGAAATCTCGCTAATTTGCTGCTCCACAAACTCGCTTGTGATGCTCGTCCGTTTTGTGTCGGAGTACAGCTTTTTCATGACAAGCGCAGTCGTTACACTTGTAACGCAAATGATGAGCAAAATTGCAATTATTTTTAGAGCGGGTTTCATGCTATAAATTTATGCAAAAAAGATGCGAAAGGTAAAGCTCATCGGTTTTTTCTTGTCATCATTTCTTTCGTCTATAGCGTCTTCTTCATGCTCCAGCTGCCGATTTTTCGGCCGTCGTGCTCGATTTCACATTCGTGGAAAACCTCGTATCCTCGCTTGCTGTAAAAAGCGAGGTTTTCTTTTGAATTTGTGAATAGCGCCAACTGCTTGCCGCCGCGTTCTCGTACATAATCTTCTATATAAGTTAAAAATTGCGAACCGACGCCCTGCCCCTGTGCGGACGGGTCTACTTCGAGCATGCTGAGATACCAGATGTCCGGCCCTGATTTCTGAAAATCGTGGCAGGGCTTGCTGGCGCCTTCGTCCATGGCCACGAATCCATTGATTTCGCTCCATTTCGTGTTAAGGTATACTCGCCAAAAACCGTGTATGATGTATTGGAATGCGGAAGGTTTCTTGAAGCCGGGTGCCTCCAGTGTTGCGCGGGCAACCAGCTTGCCGTCCCGATGCGCTGCCAGTAAATCTGCTTTTCCATAATTTGCTTTTAGGACGCAGTTCATGAAAATCTGCACCCCCTTTCGGCTTTTTTCTGCATCACGGAAATAGAGTGTGACATAGTCGTAATCCTCGTATGCCCTGGCCATAATTGCGCTCGCTTCGTCGAGTTCCTCGCGAGTCTGTAAACCGAATTCGAGTTTCATGGTTACTCCTTACCTGTGTCTGACTGGTCCAACATCTGAGTGAGAAGAGCGAAAAATTCCTCGGGCACATTTTTATGGAACGCTATTCCGAACATGTACGGAATTTTCGCTGCAGCAAATAGCGGAAGCCGGCGGGTCGCTTCTTCGATTTGCTGTTTGTCGTTAGTCCCGAGATAGGCCGAAAAGAAAATGTTCCAGTGGGCCTTCATCGTTTCAGATGGCAGATGGAAAAGAAAGTCTAGTTTGTCTGCATCTGGCATGTGAGCCAAGTTCCACATTAGTGCAAGGTCCCATTCCGGAGCGCCGTAACCGAACCCGCCCAAGTCAATCCAGAGAGTCCTCTTTCCGTCGGTGATGGCGTTGCCAATCTGCAAATCGCCATGGAGGCAAGTCTCGGTATCTGGAACTTTATCCAAAAATTTCAAGATGCGGTTTCTGTAGTCTTCCGGTACAAAATCCCTTTCGGAATAGAACTGCGTAATCATCTGCTTGTAAGACTTGAGCCGCAAAGTATCTGCTTTTGTCGCATGAAGCTCTCGTGCCATGCGTGCAAATTCCAAGGAAATCTCTTCTAGCCGTTCGGGCTCCTGCGAAATGATTCGCGAAAAAGAACGCTTGCCTTCAATGAGCTCGTACTCACCGCCAAAACGCTTGCCGTCTGTAATCAAACGAAACGGTTCCGGTGTAGAAATGCCCAACTCGAAAGCCGTCCGCGATGCCCAAAATTCATTTTTTATTGTGTTTGCGTCAAAATCCGGATTGTACAACTTTGCAAGCGATTTGCCGTTCCTATGCGTATACGCGAGCGCAGTCCCGCCTTCGCCCGTCTGGATGTAATCATTCAGATCAATCTTCTGAAAATCGTTGTTCGCTCCCATAAAATTTCTCCATCTATTTATAAAGCTATACAATTTTTCGGGTGATAGCGCGTGAGATGGAACTTTTTTGAAGGGGGGAGGAATCCCCCTCGCTTCAGCCCCGCCCCGGCCGGGTCTTACGCTACCCCTTCGAGCGGGTGCTCAGGTGCCGCACCCGCAACGCCCGGCTTGTCCCGCCCACCCGCCCCTAGAAAAGAAACAACGCTGCTCCAATGTTCGTCGGCGCCTTTTCGTAATGCAAGCCCTCTTGCGTGTAATGATAAATGGGGGTATATTTGTAGCGACAGGACTCCCCGCACCTCTCGTTGATGTGTCCCAGTGGGAGACATTTTTATTTTAGGGATTTTCCCAAGTAGTTGTTGTATGAGTGATGCTGAAAATAATACAAGCGATGAACTGCGTTGCGATGCTCTATTAGAAACAGACGAAGTGTTCGAACGCAAAATGGAACGCGGTTATGCCGATGCTATAGAAGGCTGTGGAAAACCGATGGAAGATGTTTTCTCCGATTTGTGAATTAAAGAAAAAACCTCGGTTTATCACCGAGGTTCTTTTGTAAAGGGAGATCCCCGCCTTCGCGGGGATGACATCCTGCAGGCTTATGCCTGCTTGTAGCTTTCGAGCGATTCCACGCGGAGGCTCTTCACGAAGTTGTAGTGCTTTGCGACTTCGGCTTCGGCGAGGTTCAAGTACACCTTCATGCTCTTGTCGAACAGTTCTGGTGCCTTGGTGGCGTCGCGGAGGAGCAACTGGGTCATCACGCAGTTGGCGGCCTTATAAGACCGTTCGGCTCATATGCAGAAATCAGCTGAAGCTTCCTCCCATTGCATCCGAGAACAAGAGAATGTATATTTGCATCAACAGGACCCCTCGCACCTCTCGCAGAAGTGTCCCAGAGGGGACATTGTGATTTTAGAGTCCTTGGTAGGTGAAGGTCGGCTCCATGCCGTACGTTTCTTTGGAAACCTAGCCGCTGTTGGGACTCTTTTTTATTTGTCGGTTGTTTGATGAATTGTCAGACAAGAGTTACGCAAGGTTCTTCGTAATCGGCGAGCAAAGAATCATGCGTTAGGAAAACCATATCTTCTGATTTAGCTTGCGTGATAAGAATCCTGTCGAAAGGGTCTTTGTGTGAAGGGCATCCTTCCTTTCTATTCAGGGTGTGCAGTTGCTGTATATGGCTGCTTCGTAGTGGCAGTTCGACAAATTCGGCTCGCCTGCATTTTGCGGCAACTTCGGAACCGGAACTAATCATTTCATTGGGATGAATGATGTGCTTAATCTCGATTTCCCAAATGGAAACACTGCTGAAGTAGATAACGTTTCGCCAATCGCTGATAATGGCTCTTGCTTTTTCGGATAACTTTTCGTCGTCGTTCAAAGCCCAAAGAGCAATATGGGTGTCTAGCAGCACCTTCATTAATTCACTCCAAACAGTTCTGCGATTTCGTCGTTGCAGAAGTCAATATCGTCAGGATACTTCAATTCACCCTTGGCAATGCCAATCCTGCGACTGCTGGATGCCCTGTGGTCTTGAGCAGCTTTCAATAGGATAGACTCCAAGAAATCGACGATTTCTTGTTCGTATCCCTCGGGAAGGGTCTTGATTCTTTCCAGTAGTTCGATAGGCATAAGAGCATCCTCCACTCTAAATATACCTTTTTGCTCGCTAAAAAGGCAACCCCCTTCCATCTTGGAATACCCCTCTTCCTTTACAATTTAGCTCAAAAAAGCCGTTTTCGTCACAAAACTGGGCATTTCTGTAAATTTTCCGTGCGTCTGGGTTGCATTTAAGTTATTTTTAAATTGGACATATTAGAGAGTTTAGCTCTTGTTCTCTAAGTGAAATCTCAACAGTTTCCCTGAACGAGAATAAGGCGAACGCTCACGCAGGTATGCCGTTTTGCGGTGTATCTCGGTTTGCTGTACCGGCCTTTTAGCCGGTCTTTGGTCGTATAGCCAAAGAGCAAAAGCCCTTTTGGGGCGAGGGTCGTTTGTGTTTATCGTTCAGAGGCAGTCGAGAGCCCCACTTAGGTAAATGCAACGATCTACGCCTTTCTTGTATCCATACAAAATTTGGCGAAGTTCTTTGCGGAGTGGGGCTAACCTCGAGAAAATTAACCAAGGAGTTAATATGATGACCTCCAAGAATAAGGTCCTTACGCTTCTTCTTGCATTTGCCTTAAATGCTTTTGCAGAATGGACCGGGGCGAATGTTGAACCTGCTTCTACAAAGACCATTGATGGTAAAAAATTCTATGTCGTTTCTACGCCTGATGAATTGGCTTGGATTGCAAATCAAGTGAATATTGGTAATACAGATATAAATGTGTACATCGGTGATGACATTGTTATGGGGGCGGATAAGGATTCTCAATCTAAATTGACATGGACTTCCATTGGAATTGAAAATAGTTATGAGGGCTTGTTTGAGGGGAATGGTCATGTAATATATGGTATAATAGGACGTGCGTTGTTTGGAACTGTTGAAAAAAACGGAATAGTGCAAAATGTCACTATAAAATCTTCAAGTTTTAATGATACATGGAGCGCCGCAAGTGTAGCTATAAGTAATAGCGGAATGATAAGAAATAGTTTCAATTATTCTACTGTGAACGTTTCAAGCGGACATTATGCTGCTGGAATAGTTGTTAGTAATAACGGAGTGATTGAAAACTGTCATAATTATGGTTTTGTAAGTTGCAGTATGCACAATTCCGTATGTCGTGCAGGAGGACTTGTCTCGGTCAATCATGGGACTATAAATAGAAGTATGAATAACGGAAAAGTTTCAGCCGCGACTTATGGATTGTATTCATCATATGCAGGAGGACTTGTTGCTGTAAATAATGGAGTCGTTTCTGATGGATTCAATTCGGGAAATGTTAGCTCAAACTCTGCTGACCACACTTGTTTTGCAGGAGGTCTTGTTGGCTTGAACCAATCAAAAACTGCACTGTTGGTTAATTCATTTAGTGTCGCAGAGCAAATAAATGGTTGTCACACTGTAGGTAATAGCAGCAATCTAAGAGGTGGCATTGCCGGAGTCGATACGACACTTGCGGTTGTGAATAATTCCTATTACGATTTATCTTTTGATGAAACTTTGAAAGTTTTTTTCTCTGCGGCAAGCGGAAAAGTCGTAAATTCAAGTGGAAAGCAAACTGAATCTATGCAAAAAGACCAATTTGCTTGGATTTTGAACACAACAAATGGTTCAGATGAAAATAGTGGTGCTTGGAGCCGATATGATGGGTATCCTGTTTTCGCAAATGACTCACTTTTGCCTACTCGAAGAATTGTTTTTGATGATGGCGAAAATTCAACTATTTTCTACACAAATTATAAAGGAATTGTTCCAGAATTTCCAGAAATTCCGCGTGCACCTGAAGGCAAGGCGTTTGCAGGATGGTTTAATAGCGATGGCAAAGAGATTAATTTGACAACGATTTTCTTGAAGGATCAAACGGTTACAGCGAAGTTCTTGGATTGGGAAAATGTTGTTTATTCCATTAGATTCCTTGATGAAAAAGGAAATGTCCTTGATATGCAATCCGTTCATTCGGGTGAAATTCCTGTATATGGTGGTTCTGAGCCAACAAAGAAGGCTACTGTTGCCTATACCTATGCCTTCGTAGGCTGGTCTCCTGAAATAGCTCCTGCTGTGTGGCATACGGACTACACTGTTATGTTTGATTCGACAATCAATCAGTATAAAGTGAGCTATGTTGATTATGATGGAACGGAATTGTTCTCTTCAATGTTTGATTACGGCACAAAACCAACTTATTCAACAATACCTAAGAAAACAAATACAGTTGCATATCTTTATTCCTTTGCAGGATGGTCGCCAGCTGTAGAGAATGTTTCGGGTGAAGCGGTTTATAAAGCTGTTTATGATTCTGTATTGCAGAAGTATTCAATTGAATTTAAGGCAAATGGAGAAACTCTGCTTTCTAAGGATTATGATTATGGCTCTGTTCCGAAGTATGAGGATGCGACTCCAACAAAACCTGCTACAAAGGCGTATTCGTACTCCTTTGCTGGATGGGAACCGGAAATCGCTAAGGTGACCGAAGCAACATCTTATACTGCAAAATTTGATAGTTCATTAAATAAGTATATGGTCGTGTTCCAGAATGGTGCAAAAGTTTTACAAGGTTCTGAGATTGAGTATGGAAAGGTCCCGGTTTATGAAGGCGAAACACCTAAAAAGACTTCAACTGCAAAATATGATTATTCGTTCTCTAGTTGGTCTCCGGCTTTGACTAAAGTGACCGATGAGGCGACATATACAGCTTTGTTTGATAGCACTTTAAGAAGTTATGAAGTCTCCTTTGTCAGCGAGGGCGAAACTTTGCTGGCTAAAGAATATGAATATGGAACGTTGCCCAAATTTGAGGGGAATGAGCCGTCAAAGAAAGAATCTAAAGGCTTTACTTATTCATTTAAGGGCTGGAATCCGTCTGTTGCAATGGTTAAAGATAAGGCTGTATATACCGCAGTCTTTGATAGTGTTGCAAAGACATTTGTCGTAACATTTATGAATGGAAAAGATACCTTGCAATCGACAGCTGTTTCTTATGGCAATACTCCTGAATATAAAGGTAAAACTCCAACAAAAACAAGTTCAGATAAATATGAATTTAATTTTTCAGGATGGTCACCGAAGTTGGCTGCGGTGACAGAGGATGCTGTTTACAAGGCTGTTTTCGATAGTACAAAATTAACTGGAATACTTGTTTCTCGTCTAGTTAATTCAAATCTACTGATAAAAGTGAATTCGAGAAATATTCAAATTTCTGCGGCTCCGGTAGGTAAGGCTTATGCACTCTTAGATATGCAAGGTCGTGTATTGCAAAAGGGGCGCGTTGACTCTGCAAATTTCAGTATCGTAGCACCGCGTGCGGGTTCCTTCTTCATACGAATAGGAAGTCAGATTAGAATTGTTAGGATAAAGTGATTGTACGATTCCATACATATGGTTCAGATGGAATGTAGTTCTATTTAGGTTCTAAACTTATTGACTATATTATATAATGAAAATTCGAAAAATAAGTATTATATGGGAATTTTAAGAATATTCAAAAGCATATTCAAAAAAGAGTCTGAAAAATCCGTTGATACACGGGTTAAACAAGAAGAGTCTTTTAGGATACAGGAATCTAATGTCGAGGATTCGTTGGTAAAAAATTCTGTTTCGGCAAAAAAAGCGACAAAGCGAAGGTCCTCCGAGAAGAAACAGAAAAAAGAAAAGACTGTTAAGCCTATACCCGTATTTGATGAAATACTAGAAAATAGTCTAATTAGAAAGCTGGCCGAATCTGAAGAAAAGAGGGATCTTGTAGAAAGACACTTTGTTTACAATGATATTCTTCGCTTTTACTATAGATATAGAAAATTAGATAATAAATACGCGAAACTCTGTGAAAAATATTGCTTGGATGATATCGCAAGTATCTATGATATGGAAAAACAAGAAATTGCAAGAGAAATAAAAAGATACGAAGATTTGCGTGATGTCATTTCTGCAAAAGAGTTTCGGGAGAATGTTCGTCGAATAAAACAAGAGGGCTTTTTAGGAAATATAATCGCGTTTCGAGAACTGAAATCATTGTACATGGAACAAAAAAGGTTTGACGAAGCCATAAGTGTTTGTGATAAAGCAATAGCTTGGGGACACGACGCAAAAACATATTGGGTAGAAGAAAAAGAAAAGCTATCCGAAAAATTGAATCGCTGAAGAATAGGTAAATTCGATCATTCTTATAATAGGGGATTGTCTATAATAGCGATAGCTTCTTTGCAGTATTTATAATATTCTTTTGTATGCTCCCAAATCATTCCTTGTATGGGCATGTTGTTTGCCATCCCAGTATAAGCTGTTTGTACGAAAATATTTCTATTTATCAGTTCTACAGCTTCATTATAGTTGTCGTGAAAATATTCACTATTGTCTTTGGTGACAGTTAATTTTAAAAATCCTTCATTTGGGGAAATCGATTCATACAATTTAACAAAAGTTCTTATCGTTCTATCAGATATTTCTGCGAAAGATCTCATTGCGGAGGATAGAAAATCAGGTTCGTCCCAATAATCTTTGTAGAGTAAGGCTAGAACAACTAAACCGATTTTTGAATGGGTTCGCCGAACCGTTTCGAGAGATGAGTAAAAACAATTTGTATAATCCTCATTGTTTATAATTTTTTTTAAGAATTCAATATCGATATTGGCGTTTCTTATGAAATCATTAAAACGTGATTTTAGATGGATATGAAAAAGTATGTCGCTGACATGCCCAACTAAGCTGATGCCTGGAACTCCGGATCCTTTTGCCAGTTCATTTATGTATTGAGTCAATTCTGTAATTGTTGTTATTGTTTTGCTTGTACTCATAATTAATTACCTCGTCTAAATGATATTTAATACAATCTTTTTGAAAAGAGTTTGTATGTTTTTTATTGAATAGCAGATGTTTTCCACCTCAACTTAACGTAATAAAAAAGAGAGGAAAGGTCAAGATGGAATGTGGATTGTAAAATATATGTCCAAAAGAATGATTCGAGTGGAGAAACTTGTGGGTATGAAAAATGCCCATAAACAAATAAAGACCTCGGTTCATCACCGAGGCCTTTAAGTTTTATGGCTGACACCAGGGCGCGCGACCGCCCTACCGTCAATTACGCCTGCTTGTAGCTCTCCATCGATTCCACGCGGAGGCTCTTCACAAAGTTGTAGTGCTTTGCGACTTCGGCTTCGGCGAGGTTCAAGTACACCTTCATGCTCTTGTCGAACAGTTC